>DTYX01000566.1 GCA_012961655.1 Candidatus Poribacteria bacterium | reverse complement strand
TTCATGGGATATTTTCCCGCGTGAGGAATTTCTATGTAGCGCCATCTGTTAGACCGCCGGTTTTCCAGAAGAAACAGATACGCAATAACGAGATACAATTTCCTCATTCAAATCAACGCCGAGCCCCGGTTCATTGGGAACACGGATGACGCCATCAACAGCTTTCAGTGGTTGTTGGGTTAGATAAAGTCTTAATGGTCCCTCATCAACGGAATATTCAAAAATAAAACCTGTTTTGCATGTAGCCAGCCAATGCAAGCAGGCAGCTACACTGATATTCGTCTTGTAACAGTGATTGACCACGCGTAAACCGTGGTCTTCGGCCATATTCGCAATCCTTCGCGCTTCCGAAAATCCATTGCGTGCCAAATCAACTTGCGCAATATCAATCTTGCCGCGTTCAATCAAATCACGCCAGGCATATCTCCCAGCTTCTCCCTCTCCTGCCGCAATTGGGATATTTGAGGCTTCGCTTAAGTGCTTGTATCCCTCAAGATTGTCCTGCGCGAGCGGTTCTTCAAGCCAGAAGACGTTAAATTCCTCAAACTGTCGTGAACGCCGTATAGCGGTTTTAGTATCCCAGCAACACCCCGCATCGATTAAAAGGTCATTTTTATCGCCAACGCCCCGCCTTCCTCCGGCTACGAGTTCTAGGTCTAATTTTTCACTCTCACCCATCGGCTCCCATCCGAACTTCACCGCTGTAAAACCCGCATCCACCCATCTCTTGCCAATATCGCGCGTTGTTTTGCCATCGGCGCCGAAGAGAGTGCTGGCATACGCCCGAAAGTCCCGATGAAATGCACCGCCCAATAACTGGTAAATCGGCTGCTTGTAGTATTTTCCGGCGATATCCCACAGCGCCATATCAATACCGCCAAGTGTATGGATGACTACCGCCCGCCGACCATAATAGAAACTCGCTTGGTATAATTTTTCGTAAATGACTTCGATATCCAATGGATTCATTCCTATCAATAATCTTGAAAAGCCAGAGGCGACGTTATGACTAAACGGCGCTTCGAGGACAGCTTTGGCTACTCGTGGAGATGAATCCACTTCGCCGATGCCGACAATCCCGGCATCTGTATGAATCTTGATAATCAATGTATCCTGTGATGCTGCCGTTATTTCCTCGACTTTCGGCAGCCGAAGTTCGATTGCTTCAACTTTTGTAATCTTCATTCTAATTTTTCTCCTTTCATCTCATTGCAATCAACCGCGATAAATTTCTCTTTCCAATCACGTAGGACGTTATAAAAACTCCAAGGAATAATAATACTACAGTTCCAATAGCAGCGAATTTGGCAACATACCCTGGAAATTGTGAAAAGAGAGGCAACTCTTCACTTTCCCATGCTATGAACAAAATGATAGTCGGCCCGATAAGCAGAATAATCTCGAACATCATAGAAAGAATGTAAGTCGCTATTCGCGCGGTTGGATTGGGTGATTTCTTCCATTGCCCGATTTCTGCCATCCACGGCAGACTGCCTATGGTCAAATTGATGGCGACTAGCGCGGCTGTGAGAACACCAGTGGCGCACATGACGGGGAGGCCAATTTTGATTTGCACACGAATCAACATCATTGCAAATGCCAGCCAAAATTCAGTATACAATAATGCAATAGCGAATCCAAATATCAGTTTCGCTTTGTACAGCGTCGCCGGGGGAATTGGTGACGATTGCAGTATCCACCAGGCATCACCTTCGCTTTTAAATGCCCCCCATGTCATCCCGAGACTTATGATAAGGCTGTAGAATATTACAACAAACATAAGCGGCATTATGGTATCCATGATGTCCTTAGGTACTCCACCCGATTTGCCGACGACACCCAATATGATTAGCAAAGTGATGGCGCTTAACATCACTATCATCATGATTTGCTGTCTGTTGTGCATCAGCATCCGCAAGTCTTTCACGATGATAGCGCGCATCCTGCCGCGTGTAAATAATTTAATTGAGGCGGATTTAATCTTCGGGCGCTTGCGTGTTGTTGTCTGAGCGCTTTGCAAAAGTTCCCAACTGCGGTAATAGATTCGTGTCGCTAGGGCTACGGCAACAGCGGGCAATCCGATGCTCGTCGCGAGCAAAAGCAGTCCCCATCGCAATGGACTAATATCGACGTCTGGCAAGAAACTGGAAAGGAAATTGCCCACCCAGACGTGCGGATACCAACTCGCCATCGGCATTTGCAGCTTAGTAAGGAAATTTACGACATCTTGAATATTGCCGATTCCCCAGATGAAAAACAACGCGAAGCCAAGTCCAACCAGAAAACTCATGGCTCCAGTTATTACTTTAACCACTAGCATCACCTTCGGGGAAGAGAAGAAACGGATGATAACTGTCATAATCGTGGCGATAATAGTAACCAAGATAACTAAAAACAGGAACAGCACAGGCAGAAGCAGCAAATAAAACGGCCACGGCGGATGGAAAATCCGCACTAGCGCAATCCACGCAGGCAATAACCAGATGCCCAACCCCCATAAATTTGATGTGATAATTTGCAGTAACTTGTAGCTGAAAACCGTCGCCGGCGCGATTGGAGATGATATCAGCAACGGAATGTCTTCTCTCTGGTAAAGTATTTTCATCGATGTTTCCGTTCCGTCCCGCAACAACATGACCATGCCGACGGACATGAATAAACTGATGAATGAAAGCAACTGTATTTCAAATGCTTCCCCCAGTAGTCTTTCCGCGAAACGAAATGCTGCATTCGCGGCAAAAAATAGCGCGAACACCATCACTGAGAATCCAGCTATTTGACCTATCCACTTGCGTCGCGCTTCACCTCCGTATCGAATGGCATTGGCGAATGAATGTAATCCTGTCTTTAAAAGAAAGTAAAATCGCTTGAGTTCCTTCCTATCTATATACCATTGCTTACTCATAGAAATGTCCTTTTTCCATTTTGCAACGGCACGTCAATAAAAATTTCTAAGTAGAACTTGACAATACGACATTTTTGTGATAATATACCGAGAACATAATTATTATATCATAAAGTTGTCTTTTGGCGGGGGAATTTTCAGTGTTTCTTTCTAATCGGTGGAGATTCAGGTTCAATTCAAAGTGAGTGGTGAATGGTGAGTGGTTTTCAATCTTTACCGGTAATCCCTCACCATTCACCTATGCCTAATCGCGGCGAAGCAATAAAAACTGAGAAAACTCGTGCCTTTGGGTTCTATTTACCAAAGTCAAATTAATGAGCTAAAAATTTGTCTAATACAAATCTGCGATAACATCCTCAAATCCACCCAACTCTATCAGACGTTCCTTGCTAGGTTTACCTGTTTCTGGGTCCCAACGCATACCTTCAAAGTAATCTCTCGTCGCTGTATCCATGTCCAATGTAATACCTGCCAATGGACCTCTCTCCAAAGGAGGTTCGCCGATGACTCTGCCATGCAGCCTAAAGTCTTTCGGTGTATATCCTTCGCGCAGGTTAAAAGCTTGCCGGATACACGCTACTCTTTCGCCAATCTGCTCAAGGTCATTTTCAGTATATTCGATGCCAGTGACAGCAGTGAGGAATTCACACAGCTTTTCACCTTGAAAGACCCGACCTCCCATTGTACAGAGACCGCTGGCGTATAGAGCGCGGCCGCGATTGGAGGATGGCGCTGTATGGCGGCCGGGGGTGGCATCAATCTGGTACATGATGCCCAACACGGGAAGTTGCGCTTCGCGCGTTTGTGATAATCGGGGGTCATGCATCGGTAGTTCCTGACCGTGGATGTGAACGGCGTACTCTTCAGAGCCTTGACCAACCTTTTCGGCAGCGACTTTTACACCGTCAGCCAGAATGTCTCCCAAACCCTCGCGCTTCGCCATCTTCTCCGTCAGAGCCGCGATTGCCGCATGGTTGCCCCAGGTCAGTTCGAGTCCGTCGGTGTCATTCTTCGTGAGAATGCCGTTCTCATAACACTCGATGGCGTAAGCAACGGTGCAGCCAGCGGAGATAGTGTCTAGTCCGTATCTGTTGCAGATATCGTTGCACATAATGATAGATTCGAGGTTATTGTTCAAACACATTCCTCCAAATGCCCCCAGCGTCTCATACTCCGGTTTCTGCGCTTCCTCTATGGCATAAGGGCCGCTTTCCACCCTCACTATACCGTTACAGGCTGTAGGACATCCAAAACAAGTAACCTTTCTAATCTCATACTTGATAACACTTTCACCGCTCAGCGCATGGGGATTCTCAAATTCCTCTTCGCCCACTCCTATCCAGTTTTTCACTGGGCAGTCTCCGCTGAGAATGGAATTTCCGGTGCCTGCACAGGTGCCGTACTTCTCCAGTCCACGCGGTTCAGAGCGCACCATCCTAGCCGCCTCTCTGGACATTTGAAGAACCTTCTCCTCATCGGCAGAAGAAACTACGGAAGCGCCTCTGGCGACTACTGCTTTTACCCTCTTCGCGCCCATTACCGCGCCCATACCTGACCTGCCTGGCGCATTCCCTTTGTCGGTAATCGGACAGGCGATGAGGGACAGTTTCTCGCCTGAAGGTCCTAAAACGGACATGCTGATTCGTCTATCGCCGCCGAGTTCCTCTCGGATGAGATCTTCTGTCTCAAAGATGTCCTTGCCCCAAAGATGACTGGCATCCCGAAGCTCTGCTTTGCCATCATTTACCCAAAGATAAACCGGCTTATCGGAGATGCCCTTGAAGAAAACGGCGTCGTAACCAGCTCGTTTCAGTTGTGGAGCGAAATTTCCACCAGAGCTTGCATCTCCCCAAGTTTGAGTGAGTGGGGATTTACCTACCACCTGGTAGCGAATTCCATAAGGCACTCGTGTTCCGACGAACGGACCGGTCACGAATCCCAAGGTGTTCTCAGGTCCAAGAGCGTCAACACCGCCTTTCTGTAAGCCGTAAACGACCTTGGCGCCAACGCCGTAACTGCCAAGGAAATTCCTCGCAACAGATTCCTCCAATGGTATTTCCTCAATCTTTCGATCAGAGAGATTTACCAAAAGCATTTTCCCTCCATATCCTTGCATCATTTTGTGCCTCCCTATAAGTAGTTGAAAAGCTTTCATATTGTCTTACCGATTTTTATATATCATAAATTCTACCAAATGTACAGAAAAATATTTGAGAAGATGAGATATTTTTATGGACAAAATCATGATAGTATAGTAAAATGTGAATAACTTCGGTTAC
>DTYX01000565.1 GCA_012961655.1 Candidatus Poribacteria bacterium | reverse complement strand
GCGGGACAGAGCTACGGATAAATGCCGCTATCACCTTTGAGAATCTCTGAACTGGTAGGGGCCTTGTGTTGACTTTCACACGAAAATATGGTAAATTAGATATTATTGTAAAATCAGTTTTGCGATTTCTTGTGTATTTTACTCAAACTTTCCAACAAGATAATCTTCAATCTAAAGGAGTTTTAGATGCCAACGGGAAAAATCAAATATTATAATCAAGATAAAGGTTATGGATTTATCGCCCAGGATGAGGGAGAGGATTTATTCTTTCACATCTTAAAAAGTCCATCTGTTGGAGAAATTAAAGCTGGGCAGAGGGTGAAATATGAAATAACCAGAGGGAAGAAGGGATTGGAGGCTGAGAATATTCAGCTTATTTTAACCCCTTTTGAGCAACGTAAGTTGAGCCAAGGTAGAGTGGTGGTTTCCAGAGATACGCTGGTGTGGACCCCCGATACCGATGTTCGTTCTAGTAGAGCAGGAAAGCCAAAAGAACGAACCTCTGTGCAAAGGGAACGGCCGGCGCCTCGCTCTGCTACATCAAGACCATCTCCTAAAGAAGTTAAAAAATCACCCCCTCAAGTTAAAAAGGTGCAAGCGCCAAAGAAAAAAGCCGCGTCATCCCAAGAACCTACTGTTAAAGCGTCTCCTGCTGAGAAAGAGAAGAGAACTCCTGAAAAGATTAAGCAAGAGTTGAAACCACCAGAAGTTGTTTCCCAGGAAACTCAGAAGGAACCTACTCCGGAATCTAAGCGGCAAAAGAGAATACTGACGTATTGCGACCGTTACATGCTCAAGCAAATTCGTGAGAATACGCCGATGGTATTTGAAATGTATAACCATGAATCCATCTTCTGCACCGTCACTAAGTTGTTCAAGTATGATTTAGAACTCCTCGTTGACGGCGGAGAAAAGATTCAGATTCAGAAGCATAATATCAAATACTGCTATAAGCAGGAGAATGTAGACAGAGTTAAAGCGAGTATATTTTTCGATGAAAGCGTCCGCTCACAAAGTTTGACACCCATTATCCCACGTAAAGAACGATACCAAATCGACCATAACATGGTAAAAGAAACATGGGCAAAGAAGCAAAAAGTTCGGCTGGTCACTCGCGAGGGAGAAATTATCCAAGGCATGTTGGATTGGTTCAGCCCCTATGAGGTCAAAGTGAATCTACCGCTAGGTGGAAATGTCATCACTTTCTTCCATGCTTTGTATGATTTTAAAGTTCTCGCCGACGAAGGGGAAGCGCCTGAGGGTAAACTGGAAACGGAGGTTGTGCCTCATGTCCCAACTGAAGAAGTATCTGTGCCAATACCGACGACTCCTACTGAAGAAATTTCCCTTGGCGAAAAGATTCGTATCGCACGAAAAGCTTTGGATATGTCACAAAAAGAACTTGCTGAATCGTTCGGAGTGTCAACGCAAACAATTGGCAATTGGGAAAGGTGCAAAAGTCAACCCCAAACTAAATTTCAGGAGCAAATTGAGCAGTTCTTTGCTACAGCACAAAGCGGAAATAATTAAAAGGATAAAGAGCAAAAAAGTACAAAGGCTAAAAAGCTAAGAGGGCTTCTGACTGGAAGGTTGGAAAGACCCATTTCTCCATTCCTTTCTTTCCATTCCATCAACCCTCTTGCCACTTTGCCTCCTTGCCATTTTACCTCTTATTGATATACTTCCCGATAATCAAACTCAGTTTTTCCTTCGTCTCTTTCGGTATCAAATCAAAATTTGTCGCGAAAGCTTTTTCCAATGCGTTGGAGCAATTACAACCTTCACGTTTGTCAGGGATTCTACGAACAACCTCCCCAATTGATTTCTTAGCGACATCTACATTGGCAAATAAATTTGCTAAAATTATTTCAGCGGTCACATCGTCATGTTCAGCATGCCAGCAATCGTAATCCGTAGAACAGGATAATGACGCATAGCAGAGTTCCGCTTCCCTCGCCAGTTTCGCTTCGGTGCCGGCTGTCATCCCAATGACATCAAACCCCAAACTGCGGTATAGATTCGATTCTGCCTTTGTGGAAAAGTGAGGTCCTTGGACGCAAATATATGTCCCACCCTTGTGGACTGTCGTTCCTGCTGCTTTGGCGCCATCATATAGAATTTCGCTCAAAACGGGGCAAAACGGTTCTGCCATGCTGATGTGAACGGCTAAACCTCCGCCAAAAAAGGTATCGATGCGATTTTTCGACCAATCGACGATTTGGTCGGGGATGACAAAATCGCGAGGCGCAATTTCCTCTTTTAGACTGCCCACGGCATTGACAGAGATTACCCATTCAACGCCTAAACTTTTCAGGGCGTAGATATTCGCCCGCACATTCAGTTCCGATGGGATAATCCGATGTCCTTTGCCATGCCGTGGCAAGAACGCCACGCGTTTACCCTCTAACGTTCCAAGAGCTATGAGACCACTGGGCTTACCGAATGGTGTATCAACCTCAATCTCTTCAAGGTTTGTTAGACCTTCCATTTGATAAAATCCACTACCGCCAATTATTCCTATCTTTACGCTCATTTTACCTCCTTATTCGCATTTGTGGTTCTCTTTTCCGCGCCGCGCACCACGTAATACACAATACGCACCACGTTTCATGCTTCAACTATTCACAACTCACCAGTTTTCAAAGTCATTAATACATCCACCTTTTATCAAGCACTTTATCGCGTACATTGTCGGGG
>DTYX01000564.1 GCA_012961655.1 Candidatus Poribacteria bacterium | reverse complement strand
GACCATCTTTGTAGTATCTGACCGCAGCTTCCTTTTCAGAACCGCATGCGACTATCACCACAGGGGCTGCTGCAATAAACTTCTGACCGCAGCATGCGTCAGCAAGTTTTGCCTTCATTGCTTTATCCCTCACAACGATGAATTTCCACGGCTGGCGGTTCTTGCCGGATGGCGCCAGCCGCATCGCGTTCAAAAGTTTGTTTAGGACCTCTTCGGGTATCTCATCGGACTTGTAGTTTCTTACGCTTCTTCGCTTCTTTATTGCATTGATTACATTCATAGCTAAAGACCTCCTAATATCGAAACAATTCAAGGAGAAATCAGAGAATCCATCGCTCGGAAATAGCCAATAACCCAGGCAAGTCCGGCAGCGCGGTCGCCAGCAATGGATGGGTAGTGTTCTGGGTAAACCTGCCCCTTGTATCCGATTTCCTTCAACGCGCGGACAGCGACGACCAGGTCAATTTCTCCCCGGCCGGGCTGAACTTCCAGGTAGCCCATCTCAGCCAGCCGCTTTTCAACTTCGGGCGACGCTCCCGTGGGAAGACGCGTCTGTACGTCTCGCAGATGGACCATAATAATCTTTTCCTTGTAGTTATGAATGTCGCTTTCGATGTCATCGCCAGCCATGTAAGACTTACCGAAGCAGAAGGTCACCCCGTTGTAAGGGCTATCGACTTCCGAAAGCACCCGATTCATCGTCTCATAATTCCAGAGTAATTCGTTTTCTTCTGATGCTTTTCCATTTTATTCTCCTTATTTAACTTGACAATGTTAGTGCCTTGACGGACAAATTTGGGTGTGTGTAGTGTGTAGGTCGAGATTAACATCTCGACAAAGGAACGTCGATTCCCGAAAATCGACCTACAAAAACCGATTGAATTTTCACCCCTTAAACTCGGCGGACACAAAATGAGAACCCAAACCGTATTCCCGAATCCACGCATAATCCAATCTTAGGTTCCAAATTACGATGCCCAATCCAAATGTAGGGTGAGTCTCAGAGATACCGGTACGCAAGCGCAGGTATTTGTTGAATTTCCATTCGGCTCCGAGGTGAATTTCGGATTCGGCGATTTCAGACGGTGAAAGTACGAAATCGGTTGATACAATTATTCTTGGACGGCGATATGATAATCCAAACGAAATCAGATTTATAGCTCGTTTTTGAGGCGGATTTTGCATTAGAACGCCGATTTGGATTCGGGGAGATGGTCTACTCAACATGGCGACATCGTAAGAGAAGTCACTGCCAAAAAATTGGTAATAATTCGCCGGATGCTTGCGTTTAAATTTCAGGCTCAATCCGATGGCTAAATAAGAACCCACTTGACGACCAAAAGAGTAGTAATTAAAATCGGGCGTTCCGCCGGCAACTCTTAGGGCAATCTTATTGCCCCAGAAGAAGGCGTTGCCGCGATACGAATAGCCGATGCCTTTCGGGTCAAAGGCGTAATCTTGCCGGTCATGAATTTTACTCACTCCAAAAATTTTAACCCCTTGCCATTGAATTAATCCAGCGGGATTCCAGAAACCCGCTGTCGCATCGTCGGCCACCGCGGTAAATGCGTTGCCCATGCCCAAGGCGCGCGCGCCAATATATAACGGACGCGCCAACTCAAATGGATATGAAGTTCCCCAAGAAACACTGAAACCACCAAATATCAGTGGGATAACGCTTAAAAATAGTTTAACATGGCTTATTTTCAGAATACTAATCACGACTGAGTTTATCTTCTACGGATTCTCTCAAAGCTTCCAATTTTGAACTTTTACGGACGGGATATTGGTCTGCATTCTCAATCCGTTTATAATTATCCGACAGATGCGATAGATTTTGGCTAGCCCGAGCTTGAATTTCTTTCATGTTCGGCAGGTCATAGCACAGTTCCCCGTTTTCAACAACTTTTACGATTAGTGCCCCTTTGCCCCGACATTCAGATTCTCGGCAGATAATGTCTTCGAGATAATTGCCATCTTCGTCAGTCCGTCGATAGACCTGTTTTTTGCCGGGATAAGTCACCTTCTCAGAACTGAGTTTCAGCTTAAAACTGACTACACCGTCTTTCTCCTGTTCGACCAATTTATAGACTCCGGCTAAAGCGGGGTCATCTCTTGAGGTTACTAGTTCTGTTCCCACACCGAATAAATCAATCGGCGCGCCTTGGGCTAATAAATCAGCGATTTTGTATTCATTCAGGTCGCCGCTGGCAACGATTTTTACTTCGGTTAAACCCGCTGCATCGAGAATCTGCCTCACCTGTTTGCTGAGGCTTACTAAGTCTCCGCTGTCTAATCTAACGCCCCTAAGTTTGTGACCAATTCTTGTTGCCCTCCTCGCACCCTCGATGGTATCGTAAGTATCGATTAACAGAATCGTATGGTCGGGAAAGGCTTGATAATATTTTTCAAAAGATTCCATCTCGGTATCGAAAGTCATCGTGAATGAGTGTGCAGCAGTACCGACGATTGGGATACCGAGTTTGTAACCCGCGAGGACGTTCGATGTTCCGACGCATCCGCCGATGAAGGATGCTCTGGCTGCCAGGACACCAGCTTGTGGGCCATGAGCGCGCCGAGTGCCGAAATCCACCACCGCGCGTCCCTGCGCGGCATGAATCACTCTGGCGGCTTTCGTTGCTATGAGGGTTTGATAATTCACTATTGTTAATAGATAAGTTTCGACAATCTGCGCTTCTATTATCGGCGCCGTAATGCGCAGAAGTGGTTCATCGGGGAAGAAGACGGTTCCCTCCGGCATCGCGTGTACCGAACCAGTGAAACGAAATCTTCGCAAATAGTCGAAAAAGGCATCACTGATTTTTTGAAATGGCGACTGACTTCTGAGATAAGTAATCGCCTCCTCAGTAAACCGAATGTTGAGAAGATAATGTAGAGCCTGCTCCAAGCCCGCAGCGACGAGGAAAGAACGATTGTAAGGTAGTTTGCGTACAAATAATTCGAACGTTGCTGGATAATTTATTCCACTCTCAAAATATGCGGCTGCCATTGTGAGTTGATACAGGTCAGTATCTATTGCCATGTTGTCAGGTGTCAGAAAAAGTGATTCTAAGTTTGTCATAATCGCGTCTTCCGAAAAATGCCAAAATCGAAACGAGGAGTGTGAAATATAGATATTGTATCATCATAGCCCGAATCCATCAAGAATTTCTAAAAATTACAGAAGTTTTTTCTTGACTTTCATCAAGCAAAGGAGTATCATTAGAACTATAGAGATGCCTTGCCGCAAAAATGAAACGGGAGGTGGTAATGATGAGAAGTCCGGTGTTTTTGAGCCTTTTTATTATGATTGCCATAGTTATTTCGGGATGCGTTGCCTTCCAAACGGGGATTAGCACCTCGACCTACCTCGATACCACGACATCCTTTGATAAGCGCCGCACTTATGAATACAGATACGACGATGTCTTCGAAGCGGCGTTTAATGCCGCGCAAAAATCGGGGCTTTGGATTAGCGTCGCAGATAAGAAGATGGGAGCTATCCACGCGGAAAAACATATCGGGGCATATACCAGCGGATGGCATGAATTCTACGGAATTTACCTTAAAGAAGAGAAAGAACAAACTGTTGTGCAGGTAAAATACAAGTATGCGCGGGAAGGTTTGCCATTCGTTCCTCTTAGCACAAAACAATCCGTGCATGATACCAGCTTCACCATGGTGACCTGGAATAGCAGCTCCGCAAAAATCAACGATGTGTTCACAAAAATAGAGCGCGAATTGGGCATCAAGGATATTTGGGGAGTAAGAGGATTAGGCTGGTACTAAAGGGTGGCATCGATTTGAAGTGTCATCAGATTTAACAGTTTCGATTCCCGAAGCCGCATAGCGAAAGGAAAGAGATGGTGAAAGAAAAGGAGAGGGATTAGTTATCTCCTTCCTTTCCATCCTTTCCTTCCTTTTCCAACGTTAGAATTGAGTTACAATTACCGCCTTACTCAACAGCGCTATTGCTACTGTTGCCATTCCAACCAATCCTGTTCCGCAGGTGAAACCAGCGGCTAATACTGGATTAAACATAAACCATCGCTTCAGACCGAATTTTTTAATCATGTAGAACCGGCCTACAAGCGCGCCAATTAACAGAGGAATAAGACGGCCTGGATCCTCGCCTATACCACCTAGTAATCCGTAAAAATACATGCTTTTGCCTGGAAATATGAGCCACATTAACCCATACAATCCAAGCGATGAGCCTAATCCTGCTGAGACATAAGTGCCGCGGATGGCTTGAATCATTTGCCCGCGTCCATCGCGCAAAGCGGTTACCCAGAGACATTGGTTGGTCGCATTTATCGGCCAGAAGTATTGCACATAAGGATACTGTGCCGACGGGATAGGCGCCAATTTCCAGATAAAGTGCCAGACTAAAATACCAGAAACTAGTAAGATGGGCAGCGTGATTAATCGCGCTGCTATGTCACTGGTAAAGCGAGTGCCCGTCAGTTCCAACACCCGCCAATGTTGTGTTCCAGCGCCGTAGTCTTCTATGGGGAAAGGCGCAAACCAGATATCAATCTCTTCATATCGACTGACGATGATGAAACTTTCTCGCACATAAGGAACCTGAAACAGCCGTCGACTTAAAATCCCAAACGCTCTGGCGTTGATATACGAGTCTATAGGTGTGTAAATGAACCCTAAGCCAAGCAAGAAAATTAATGGAAAGTTGGGAATCATCCAGTGTATAAGGTAGATATATCCTGCCATGCCAACGACCCACATTCCGATTGCGAGCCATATAGGAAAATCACCTCTACCCGGTGGCGTTTGCAGCGAGCCTCGCTCCCCTACTTCTTTTTGTCTTGCTTCTCTGAATTTGACGAACATTGGAGTAGCAACAGCCAATCCGATAACAGCAAAGGCAAAGCTTTTTCCAATGCCAAAACTAAACCAGAAATTCAAGGAGTTGTACAAACCTGTCGAGCGCATATCCAAGCCGGGTTTCCAAAGATTAAGGATTTCAGCGCGGTAGAGGATTTGTGGGTTGAGAATAAACTGGGTAAAAACTGCTCCCATAAATTGGGTTATTATCACCGGAAATGGCATCACAAAACCACTCAGAATCATTGCAAAATTGGTCGACAAAGCAAATATACCCGTAGGTGCGAAGCCCTCAATACTTTGAGTAAAATCGATAACAGGAATGGGCAATATCTGAATCGGCTTAGACATCATAACACCTGTCAGTGATGGTACACCGATGTATATTCCCCCCCAGAATAGACCTGCCATCGAACCCAAGCTGAATACCCGCCAGCGCCATGTTTCCTCTTTTCCGGTAGTTTCCGCCAGCGCCGTAGCGCCTTGAGCCGACACAGGCGCCATGGGAAAGGGCAGCCGCTCTAGGTCAGCCGTCAAGCGGAACATCAGATACGGACCTCCGATGCCTCTAAGTTGGCTGAGCACCAAATTTATCAGCATGACGGTTATCGGCAACGACCAGTCAGAATGAAGCAAACTTCTTGTCGCGATGGCGATGGAATCCTTCGGCGGCACAACCCAACGGGGAATTTTATCCGCTATCTCAAAGTTTTCTGCCTGGGGCGTTTGGATAAGATAAGCATTCCAGATGTAGCCGGTGTACCTTCCGCCAGCAGCTACCGCCGCTCCAGCCAATCCCAACAGGATGTACAACTCCTGCCGTTTGGCGGTGGTAAAAGAACGACGCGCTAATTCCGTGAACAAGATGACAGCGACCCATGGCGCCGCTGCTCCGCCGCTAAACTCACCTGAGATTAATTGTAAATAAATAGAACCCGGCATCATGATTAAACCGATAAACAAAGCTCCGAAGATAACTTTCCAGGTCAAACCGGATTCAAAGGTTCTTATGCCATCATCAATATCGTAACGTTTAGCCCACGCCTGCCACTCTTCTGCTTGTGTTTCTCTTACTCTTCTTGCCAAATTTATTTACGGTTAAAAAACCTATAATAAGAAGTAAGGATTTTTTAACCTCCTCCTTTCTTCGTATTGCGTACTGCGTAAAAAAAATAAAATGAAATACGCAAGTTCAGGGATTTTTCATTAGCTTCAAGTATCAACCAAACTTTTAGGTTGACTAGGAACGTATCGAAACCTTCCTGAAAACTGAACCATCCCCGACTTTGAAACTACTTCTTTTCTCTATCCCTAAAAAATTCTTCCCAAAAATGGGCTGCAAATATCCCTATGGCTATTACACCCATTGAGATGAGTTGGTAAATTATTTCGCCTTTCATAACAATAATTGAAAGTATCCAGCCCGCCGAGCCTAATATGATAAGAAAGGCAACTAAAATGTACATAAGATGTTCTCCTTATTCATATTAATCAGCAACACAAATCAAAAAATGAGCGTTCTTATTTTAACATTCTCTGATACCATTATGCAATGTTTTTTTATTAGAACTTTCTATGACGCACCAAACTCCCAAACCACTCCCTCGCGAGTATCTTTTAAAATGATATTGAATTCCTTTAGTTTATCCCTTATTTTATCGGCAGTACTCCAATCTTTTTTGGCGCGTGCATCCTGGCGAATTTCGAGGAGTAAATCCATCAGACTATTGACCAATTCTGTATCTTGTCGTTCCAAACCGCTGTCAGCGGAATAGATACCCAGAACATCGCAGAGTTCGACGAGATTTTCATGAACATAGCCCAGTAAAGCTTTACTCTGTTCTGAAAATTTGCCTTCATTTTCGGAGACAAAAGCATTAGCTTGTCCGACCAATTCAAAGATTGCACCGATCGCGCCTGCGGTGTTGAAATCATCGTCCATAGCGGCTTCAAATTGCTCGCGCATAACCCCAACGGATTCATACAACTGTTTCCCTTCTTCACTTAGCTTTTCCAGTTCAACCTCTTCTGATGTTGAAAGCCGTCTGAGAGTATTAATGCAGTTGTGAATTCGTTTTGAGGCATTGCTCGCTTGGACTATGTTCTCTTCAGTGTAATCGAGCGGATGCCGATAGTGTGCTGAAAGCAGAAAATGTCTGATAGCTTCTGGACGGTATTTTTTCAGGGCGTCCCGAACGAAGAGAAAATTCTGCTCCGATTTTCCCATCCGTCTTCCGCCAACTTGTAAAAATGCCCAGTGAAACCAGTAGTTGGCGAACGGCTTACCGGTGGCCACCTCGCTTTGAGCTATTTCATTTTCGTGATGTGGAAAGATTAAATCCGCCCCGCCGGCGTGGATGTCGATAGTTTCGCCCAGATATTTCATCGCCATCGCCGAACATTCGATATGCCATCCGGGTCTGCCTTTTCCCCAAGGACTATCCCACGCCGGCTCGCCCAGTTTCGATCTTTTCCAGAGAGCAAAATCCGCCGGGTCATCTTTTCGTTCATCGACTTCCACCCTTGCTACTGCATGCATATCATCCAAATCGCGCCCGGAGAGTTTGCCATAACCGTTAAATTTTTTTACGCTGTAGTATACGTCGCCATCCACCTCATAGGCGACGCCTTTGTCAAGAAGAGTTTGTACCAATGCAATAATTTCGGGGATATGTTCAGTCGCCTTTGGTTGAACCGTCGCCGGGCGGATGCCCAAATTTTTTGAATCCTCAAGGTAGGCTTCTGTGTACTCTTTGGCGACAACTTCTGACGAAACGCCCAATTCATTGGCTTTGTTTATAATTTTATCCTCAATATCCGTAATATTTATGATAAGTTTAACTTCATACCCTTTGTATTCCAAATAGCGGCGCACCATATCGGGCACAAGAAAAGCGCGGGCGTTGCCGAGATGAAAATAGTTGTATACCGTCGGACCACAACTGTACATGGTAACTTTTCCCTCTTGAAGCGGAACAAAATCTTCCTTGTGCCTGGTCATGGTATTATATATTTTCAGTGCCATTTATTCTCTCCTTAACACTCCCAGTCGTAATTGACAAAGCACTATTCATTCCCTCTGATAATTTGATACGTATCGGGGCCGCTGAGAAACACTCACTCACGATAAACTCCGTCACTTTACTGTAAAGGATTTTCCGAGCGTCTAACGGCGGTGTGGTGAGCCATTCATCTCGTCGCCGTTGAGCCAATGTTTGCCATCCGTCTATGTGGTCGATGAACAGCCAATCATCCGGCGCTTGATAATTGACCCAGATGTCTGTGGCTGCCGAACCGTCGTGGTAAGGTAAAGGGCACCGTTCACCATGCCGCTCGTGCGACTGAGCGGCGTATAGGTGACTTCGACATCCTCGGCTCCGCTATGGGTAAGCACGCTCTCGATGACATCAAAGTATTGCTCAATATCCCGCATTTACCCCACCGCCTTACGTTGGAAATGTGTATTAATGAGATGGTTATAGGCATCGTAAGCCATCGCCCATTGCATCACCTCCGCGCTATCGCCCATTTTTCCCGCGACGAACCGAGCATAAAATTCTACCGTGCTCATCCCGAAGCGCTCCTCGCAAGCGGTCATGATAGCGATAAGTTCGTCCAGACTTGCGCTCACATCCACATTGCGAACTGCCTCGTGTATCAATTTTTTGCGTTCTCCTGCTGTGGTCTGACTATGGCGCATAGTTACCTTTGCCATTATCATCACCTCTTTCCCCATGAATTATAACATAACTCTCAACCAATCCCAATCGCTTCCCCTGTTTGTTCCATCATCCATCACCTTGTTATTCCTTCAGAGACTTTTTTATTGAACTATCCTACGCTAAACTAGCTACAGCCTCTGCGACAATTGCCTTCCCTTCACCGACCACTCCCAAATTTTCCATCGTTTTCGCTTTGACACTAACGCGCTCTATTTCTATCTCCAAAACTTGTGCGATGTTTTTGCGCATGTCGGAGATGAAAGGGGCTAATTTGGGTCTTTGAGCTATGATGATGCTGTCGATGTTTTTGATAGTGTATTTCGGAGCTATCAACTCCGCTACCCGTTTTAGGAGCAAAAGGCTGGAAATTCCGAGATATTGCGGGTCATTATCCGGAAAATGCCCTCCGATATCGCCCAAAACGGCTGCGCCTAAAATTGCATCACATATAGCATGGGTCAATACATCCGCATCTGAATGCCCCAACAAACCCTTCTCAAACGGAATTTCTACCCCGCCGAGAATCAATTTTCTGCCCTCTACTAATCTATGAATGTCGTATCCTATGCCTATGCGCATTTGCGCTTACTCCAAATCTGATTTGTTCGCGCTTCATCTCTTGAAGTGTACCTATTAGCAGTTGCATATCAGCAGGCTGCTTCAACCTCCATGCTGATGTTTAAAATTTCTGATACAATTTGGTTTATCTTCATTATTTCGCCTTTAAATTTTTCCCTCACTTCTGTTCTGGTATTATTCTTCTGTGCAAATCCCCCCGGCCCCCTTTGGAAAAGAGGAAGCATAGCTTTTATTTTTTCATGACACTCTTTTGAAATATCTACAAGTTTGATATGCCTATCATCGTCGCCATCAAATTGGGGGATTGTAAAGAGTAGAGGTCTCCTGTGAATTGCGCGAGCGCCAAAAAGCCCTCTTGGTTGTAGAGGCTTTATTATTTTGCTAATTATTTCCGAGTTAAAGATAGCACTCAAATAGTATGCTT
>DTYX01000563.1 GCA_012961655.1 Candidatus Poribacteria bacterium | reverse complement strand
AGGAAGCTCGTCGGCTGACCATGCAAATTATCATTGATGGAAAAACTTTTGAGTAAAAAATCTATTTTAAAGGAGCTAAAGATATGGGAATTTACGAAGAACTTGGCATTCGTACAGTTATAAATGGCAACGCAACTCTCACCAGATTGGGCGGTTCTTTGATGCCCAAAGAGGTGCTGGACGCGATGCTGGAAGCTGCGCGGGGATTTGTGGATATCGTCGAGCTACAAGAGAAAGTCGGACAGGAGATAGCTCGACTAACACACAATGAAGCGGCGTATGTTTCCTGCGGCGCGGCGGCGGGGCTGGTTCTCAGCACCGCGGCATGCATCACCGGACTTGACTCGGAGAAAAGGGAACGTCTCCCCCATCTGGAGGGTATGAAAAACGAGGTCATCGTTCATAAATATGGACGCGTCGGTTACGATTATGCTATCAGGCAGGTCGGCGTCAAATTGGTCGAGATAGGTCGCCCGGAGGGCACAACCGCCGAAGAGATGGAAGCGGCGATAACTGACCACACAGCAGCGATTTTCCAATTTCCAAACGCCCACCGTGACCCCATCCAGTTGCCGATTGAAGAGGGCGCCAGAATTGCCCAAAAATACAACGTCCCATTTATCGTAGACGCCGCCGCTCAGGTTCCGCCCGTTAGAAATCTCTGGCACTATACGACTGAACTGGGGGCGGATTTGGCAATATTCAGCGGCGGGAAAGGACTGCGTGGACCGCAGAGTTCCGGTTTGGTTTTAGGACGCCAAGATTTGATAGAAGCGTGTGCCTTCAACGGTCCACCGTCGCCTTTCATCGGAAGGGGCATGAAAGTCGGCAAGGAGGAGATGGTCGGATTACTGGCGGCAGTGAAATGGTATCTCAGTTTTGATGAAGAAGAATTGATAAACACTTACGAGCGTCAGGTACAATTTCTCATCGACGAATTTTCCAGCATCCCTCACGTTACCGCTAAACGTAATTTCCCCAGCGAAGCCGGGCAACCGATGCCCCGCGCTGAAATCATCTTCGATGAAGAGAGATTGAGGATTAGTAGAGATGAAATTCTGCGACAACTTAAAGAGGGCGAACCTTCTATCGACATTGCATCAGCAGGCGCAAATGGCGTATTTATCAATCCTCAGACTTTAAACGAGGGAGAGGAACGCATAATCGCTGAGCGCTTGAAGGAGGTAATAGGTTGATGACATTCCGCGGAGGCTATTACTGCTTCCTTTCGGCTTAAACCGATTACTCATCACTTATCGACGGAAATTTAACTAATTCTTAACGTCTTTTTTTCCCTTTCCTTATACTCTATTCGTCAATATGGTAACTTTGAATATAGGGGGGCTAAACTAATGTATAAGAAAAAGAACCGTCAAACCTATAGTTCGCTTTTAATTTCCGTCGTCGCGCATCTTTTATTTGTCATAATCATGGGATTTTTTATTAAAACCACTTACGAACCTGCGAAACCACCAATTCCAATCGAATGGGTCGAGGCGCCGCCTGTCGAAATTAAGACACCTGAAAAATTGCCGTTACCGCT
>DTYX01000562.1 GCA_012961655.1 Candidatus Poribacteria bacterium | reverse complement strand
GGGGCTGGTCGAGGTGAACAAGCGAGTCCTCCCCGACAGGGCCTTGCAAAGGGCTTGGACCTCGGCTTGGTCACCTACTACGGTGCCTGTGCCGTGAGCTTCTATTAATCCAACTGTAGAGGGCGAAATATTGGCTTTCTGATATGCTCTTCGCAAGGCTAAAGCCTGACCTTCTGGACGCGGAGCCGTCATGCTTTTATCTCTCCCATCGCTTGAAGCTCCAACGCTTTTGATAACAGCATAGATTTTATCGCCATCGCGTTCTGCGTCAGCTAAACGCTTTAAGACTAACATTGCTATACCTTCGCCGAGCACGATTCCATCAGCGCTCTCACCAAAGGTGCAACATTTCCCCCGTGGAGATAAAGCTAGCGTTTTACTAAAGCAAGTGTATGCGAAAGCACCCTGCATAGTATCGGCGCCGCCCACAATGACCATGTCGCTATTGCCAGCTTCGAGTTCTTTTACCGCCAAGTGTACCGCAGCTAATGACGAAGCGCATGCGGCATCCACTGTATAGTTCTCACCGCCAAGGTCGAAGCGATTAGCCACTCGACCGGCAGCGACATTCATCAAGATTCCGGCAAACGAGTCTTCAGTCCATTCTGGGAGAACATCCTCAAAATTGGACATGATTTCGGGCGAGGTATTGCCGAAGAAAGTAGGGAGGGCAGAACGAATGCCATATTTTTGCCCCAAATCGGCTGCTCCGCCGCCGGCGCCCAAGATGACAGAAGTGCGCTCGCGTGGGAAGGGACGTTGAAGATATCCCGCATCTTTCAGAGCCGCGCGAACCATCTCTAAGGTTAGCAGATGAAGCGGTTCGATAGATAAAAGGCTATTTGGCGGCATTCCATACTGTATTGGGTCGAAAGGAACATCATCTAAGAAGCCGCCCCATTTTGAATAGACTTTATCTTTTGCTCTTGGGTCTGGGTCATAATATAATTCCCAATTCCATCGTTCCTTCGGCACTTCTATGATAGCGTCAACTTTGTTGAGAATATTTTCCCAGTAAGTCTGTAAATCAGGAGCTTTGGGCATAATACAAGACATACCGACGATGGCAATATCTGAAGGTTTTTGTTGTGGGACAAACGGTCTAGCCCGCTCGGCGAATTGCCTCTCAAGCCGAGGTAAACTCTCTACCGCTATGTCATGATGAAGTTCTTCAATAGAGCATGACGCATCCCTAAGCGCCGCAATCTGACCAACCATATACATTCCAGAAGCTTGTTGTTCCTCTTCGCTAAGGGGTATAAGCATCGGTTCCCCTTGTTTTTGCCCGTATTGGGGATTTCTACCAACACCCTTGGATGCAATACGCAAGCGGCCAAGATTCATATTTTCTAACGTATCTCGAATCTCTTCGCCAGATTTCCCTTCACTTTCAAGACGACTTTTCTCCTGCATGAATATCTCAGTATATGGGGTATTGACACATCGACTTGCATGCCCCAAAGCGGTTTCGAGCAGAATTGTCTTGTCACACTTAATCGCTTCTTGTTGAAAAGTTTCAACGATTGCGCCGGAAGATACCGCTTCTTCTGTCAGAAGGTAGGCTGTTCCTAATTGCACTCCTATGCGAACTCCCCGTTCAGCTAACGGAGCAGCCATAGCGGAAATCATGGAAGCAGAAAGGGCATCATGAATACCACCAGCGAAGAGGACATGATACTCTGAAACGTCACCGTTAGGGGGAAGAGATTCCAAAAGCGTATCAATCATCGTCTCCCACAATACGAAACTACAACGAGGTCCTACGTGTCCTCCGCACTCCCTGCCTTCAAAGACAAACCGTCGAACGCCGTTCTGAATGAACATCTTCAGCAAACCCGGCGAGGGAACATGAAAATAGGTGGGGATACCTTCTTGCTCTAAAACACGTCCTTGGTCTGGACGACCGCCGGCAATAAGAACGAAAGGCGGTTTAAAATGACGAATGATTTCTATCTGTTCAGCATGAAGTTTGGGATGAACAAAACCGATAATACCAACACCCCAACTTCTGTCACCCAGTAGACGCCGAGTCTCTTCCAATAACGGCTTAATTTGTGTGCCGCGCATCATAGCCAGCGCCAGAAAAGGCAATGCTCCACCTTCAGCCACATCTAAAGCAAAACTTGGGACATCGCTTATTCTAGCCATCGGTCCTTGAACAATGGGGTATCGGGTTTTATGAGATTGCGCCAATGGCGCCCCTTCGCTAAGTGGATGTAAATCTACCGCGGTTTGGACGTGAGAGTTAATAGCTTCCCGTATTCCCTGAATTATGCCGCCAACGGTGACAAACTTTTTAGATAATGGCATGGCGAAAGCTATGTCTTGTCCAACAGGTAGGATATGTTGATTTTCTGAAGTCCAACCGATGCGCTGAACTACCGCTTGTCGCCACGCATTGAGAATGTCTGCCTGAGAAGACTCATCTGTCGTAATTTGTTTTGCTGATGAGGCGCAAAGCTCTTGCTCTTTCTCTATCTTTTTTAGTTCCTCAACCGCTGGAGTAGAAGGGCGGGCGCAAATTCGATAGGTTTCACCTATCTTCTCGCCAAGACAGATGGTCTCGCTACCATCCATGAGCGAAATTCTCTTTTTAACCGATTCGGGTAGCGCAGACTCTTTTGTCAATGCAAGTTGCGTATCCAAAACCACACCAGCCGCGCCAGCCGCATAACAGGCAGCGGCAGTATGTAATCCTATACCGCCATGGGCGTAGATAGGTAAGACCTGCCTTCGAGCGAAGCGAAAGGTAAGATGTTTTAAAAATCGCTGTAATAAAATGAAAGTGGTTTCCCCTTCGATTCGACCACCTGATTCATTTCCCTTCGCGATAATTCCATCTACTCCCAACTGCTCACCGAACTGCGCCATCTCCAGACAAGTCGCTTCCAGAAGTACCTTCACACCGTGGCGATGGAGAAATTCCACCTGTTCTTGCATCCGCTTTTGATAACTGAAAGTCAAAATTACAGTCTTAACTTTTTCCGGCAAATCCGATGTGATTTTAGCGAAGAATTCAGTTGCACGACTATCTAACTTTAGTCCGACATCTCCGCGAGAATATTTAATTAACTTTTGAATTGCATTGAGCGCGGTCCCTTCATCACGGGTATATTCTAAATCGAGCACACCCAGTCCACCAGCGCGGCTAGCCGCAATAGCCACTGATGGCTCCGGTAGATTAGGTAAAGTGAGCGTAATCACTTGAAACGTTCGCATGAGTTTTGTCCTTACACAAGAATAAAAAAGTCGTCACAAGTTTGCTTATTTACTTCGATTTTTTATCGACACACTAAAAGGAAATGCAAAACTATTACCTTATTTTTCATCAACTAAGGCTATCTACAAGGTAGATTATCCCCATAATTTTATAAAGAGTTGTGAATGTTTGATTCTTCCAAAATCCATTAAATAAATTGGAATAATTTGAAATAATAAGGAGGGATATCAACTTTGTTTTTTTAGAGTTTTTTATATTTTATCATAATCAATCTGAAATTGTCAAGGCTATTTTTGGCAGAAGTACAGAAATTCCCCATGAGAAGAGATTAAGATGTAACCCAAGCGGATTGCTAACAAGATGTAGCGCAAGTTTCAAACTTGCGTTACAAATTATAG
>DTYX01000561.1 GCA_012961655.1 Candidatus Poribacteria bacterium | reverse complement strand
CACAACTCTCCCCATCGCCCTTAATTGGTAAAAGTTTAAAGAACTTTCTGAAGGTTGCTTAAACTTGAACAAGTATATCATATATTTTTCCGTAATTACAAGTGTAATTAAAAGAAAATATGCTTGACATTAGGATGATTAAATGATACATAAACATCAGTTTTTGGAAAATGTCAAAACAGCAATATTTAGTGTGTGACAAAAACGTAAATAGACTAGCGATTCTGTAATTGTTCAGATGATGCTATACCAACTACTGCCCCCGATGGATTGACAAATCCATCGGATTATGTCTTGAACCTAAAAGCGAAAAAAATGAAAGACTTGACACATTTTGATGCGGAGGGACATTCGCGCATGGTGGATGTCACACAAAAAGATGAAACTCTTCGGGAGGCTGTTGCCAGCGGATGCGTGTATGCCAAGCCGGAAACCATCCAATTGATTTCTCAACGCCGCATGGCGAAGGGTGATGTGCTGGAAGTTGCCAGGCTAGCAGGCATCATAGCGGCGAAGAAGACAGGGGAATTGATTCCTCTTTGTCATCCACTGGCGCTTACCTCTGTCGAGCTTCAACTCTCAATCGACCGTGAGAACAACAAAATCGATATCGAAGCGCGCGTTGTGACCATCGGCCGGACAGGCGTTGAGATGGAAGCGCTAACAGCGGTATCCGTCGCAGGATTGACAGTTTATGATATGTGCAAAGCGGTTGACCGTGAAATGATAATTTCAGACATCAAATTGCGGAAAAAATCCGGCGGTAAAAGCGGTACATTTATCCGAAAGGATAAATAGAACCAGGTTTCGCTGAAACCTAAACTAATGAAATAGAGAAAAACAATGGCTGATATTGTAACGAAACGGAAAAACATTCACAGAACCGATGCGGCAAAGAATTTATTAAACTTCCTAAAGATTTTGGAGTTGCATATCTTGTAGCACACAAGAAGCCTGATGATGTCATCTTGGATGAGATTAAGAAACAACTCGCTTTCTACGAGCGCAAGTATGGTATATCTTCAGAAGATTTCTATCGCAAGTATCATAATTCGATGGCAGCCAGAAGCAAGTTCTTGATTTTCTAATGTGGCATGGCGATTATAGAAGATATTTGGAGTTGAAAAATGGCAGTGGATGATGCCCTGATATGGGAACGATGTGCCCACTGACCCTCATCATATCCGTGACTTTCGATTCGGGGATGAGAAAATAAAGCCCTTCCAGAGGCAAGAATTAGATAACCCTGACATCACAGAATTTTTTGCGCATATACGCGAGGAACGCAGATAATATTTCTACGTTTCGCTTTTCAATACTTATGATACCAATACGAGACACAATACCTTCACGAACATATCCGATAGTTACCATCAGTTTAATTGCGGTGAATAGCGTTCTCTTCTTATTTGAAAATGCCCTGGGACCACACCTTGATAATTTTATTTTCTCCTACGGTGTAATTCCTGCAAAGTATTTTCATCTTGGTCAAGTGGACAGATGGAATATCGTCGATAGATTTCTGCCCCTATTTACGTCCCTATTTTTGCACGGTGGCTGGTTTCACCTCATAGGAAACATGATATATCTTTGGATCTTTGGCGACAATGTGGAAGATATGATGGGGCATATTAAGTATCTCATATTTTACCTCATCTGTGGACTTGGGGCAAACTACGCGCATCTTTACACTAATGCCAGTTCTTCTATTCCGACTATTGGAGCTAGCGGCGCCGTTGCAGGGGTGATGGGAGCGTATTTTATCCTCTTTCCTCGTTCGCGGGTATGGACGCTGTTTCCCATCTTCTTTTTTATCCAGATTATACAACTTCCGGCCTTTACATTCTTGGGATTCTGGTTTTTGATGCAATTCTTCATGGGGTTTTTCTCTCTCGGTTTGCAAGGTGGAGTGGCATGGTGGGCGCATATCGGAGGTTTTGCAGCCGGGGCTCTGTTAGTCTTCATCTTCAGAAAGCGAAAAAGGAAAACCCTGGATTATACCGACCATTACTGGCCATATTGGCGTTGATACCTGATACCGTAATGTCTTTTGAAGGGCAAATTCGTTGACATTGATTATTGAAAGGGTGATTGCAGGAATTGCTGCAAAAAGAAGTTTTAGAAGGTGAAGAATCGAGAGCCAACACCATCTTCAAGCTAAGGTAAATTCTACCAAAAACATAACGACTAAAAGCGATTCATTTGAAAAACACCTGCCAAAATGACACCCTGTGAGGTAAATTGCCATCGTTGTGCCATTATAGCATACATCTTCTGCCGTTTTAATGTCATTATGGCACTACCGTTGGAGATATAAGAGAAGTATGGAAATAGTAGCGCTATGTAGTAAAGTGAGTTGCCGAGCTTATATTCACTGCATAATACTTTCAAACCTGAATATATTAGCTTACAAAATAGAAGCGGTTTTATCTTCTCAAAATTGGCACAGAAGTTGCTAAAAAGAAAAATCGAAAAGAGACTTTAAATTGAACTCTAATTTGGAAGGAGGGATAAAAATGGCACTGATGCGTTGGCGAGACAGAGGCTGGCCATTTAGGGAGCTTGATGAACTCCGCGAAGAGATGGACAGGCTCTTTGAGCGAACCTTCGGCAGAACATTTCCCATCCGTCGTGAGGTTCCAGTGATAAGAGGCTGGGCGCCTGCTGTTGATATGTTCGAGCGCGAGAATGAGGTGGTATTAAGAGCTGAAGTCCCCGGCATGTCGAAAGAAGATATCAACATCTCCGTTTCTGGAAATACGCTTACCATCAGCGGCGAGCGCAAGACAGAAGAGGAGATTAGAGATGAGGATTACTATCACTGCGAACGCTCTTACGGCAGATTCCAGAGGGCTCTTTCGCTTCCTCAAGAAGTAGACGCTGAAAACATCAAGGCTTCTTATAAGAACGGCATTCTTGAGATTACCATCCCGAAAAAGGAAGAAGCCAAAGCGAAGAGGATAGAAGTTGCTGTCGAATAGTTCTAAGAGCCTTGTTTTAAATCTGTGGTGATTGGGTAGCTGTTAATCTGCATTCCAATCACCACAGTAATTTACCGATATTTCGTGAATTTACTGGGCTAAAATTGGTAATAAGATTTCGTCATGAAAAATTCTTGTAGGTCGATTTTCCAAAATCGACACGCTACGAACCAATCATTTCAAGTGTAACTAGGAGAATTATCATGGAGATTGAACGCTGGGAACCATGGCGGGAATTGGCTGCGCTGCATCAGGAGGTAAATAGCCTATTTGATCGATTTTTTAATCGAGTATCACAGAGACAAACCGCACGCAGTATTAACTTTGCTCCCCCGGTAGATATCTACGAAACGGAGACCGAAATCGTCGTCAGAGTAGCTTTGCCCGGAGTGATAGAAGAGGACATCGACGTTGAATTAAAAGGAGATACGTTAATTATTCGCGGAGAATGCGATTGTCCTTTGGATGCGAAAGAGGGAGGATACTATCATCAGGAGTGGCGATACGGGCAATTTGAGAGGACGATAGTTTTACCGACAAAAGTACAAAATGTTGAAAATCTCGACTTCGGTGATGCAATCAAAGCTACTTTGACAAATGGTGTGCTGGAGATTCGCGCGCCTAAATCTTGATGATAAAAGGGGGATAAGTAATGCCAGCACAAGACTACTACGAGATTTTAGGTGTGAGCAGTTCAGCTACGGATGAAGAGATCAAAAAGGCATACCGCAAATTAGCGATGAAATATCATCCCGACAAGAATCCGGGGGACAAGGCGGCAGAGGAAAAATTCAAAGAGATTTCGACTGCTTATGAAGTGCTTTCTGACCCTGAAAAACGGAGAGCTTATGACCAACGAGGACAGGCGGGCTTAGATGACTTAGGATTTCAGGGATTTACCGATACTTCCGATATATTTTCGCATTTCGGTGACATCTTTGCCGACTTATTTGGTCCCCGCTTCCACCAAGAGCAGGTTGGCCCGCGACGTGGCGCTGACTTGCGGGTTGACCTATCAATCACTTTCCTTGAAGCGGCTTTAGGGGCGGAGAAGCAGATTCAAGTTCCCCGCGCTGAAACTTGTCTCTCTTGTGGAGGTACGGGCGCAAAGGCAGGCACCGTTCCTCAGACTTGTCCACAGTGCAACGGCACCGGACTTCTCAGTCGTCAAGCACAACGACAAGGTGGATTCTTCAGCATCAGTACTCCTTGTCCTACTTGTCGCGGCGCAGGGCAGATAATCGCCGAACCATGTCTTACCTGTCGCGGCGAAGGGACAGTTGCCCAAACACGCCGGCTGGCAGTCAAGATTCCCGCTGGCGTCGATGAAGGCGCGATGCTTCGTCTCAAAGGCGAAGGAGAAGCTGGCGCCAAAGGAGGACCAGCAGGTGACCTCTTTGTGGTCATACACATACAGCCGCATCCTATCTTCGAGAGACAAGGAAACGACATCCTTGCCAAAGCCAGAGTCAATTTTACCACAGCAGCACTAGGGGGCGAGATAAAAGTGCCGACTATCCGAGGCTCCGCCATCCTTAAAATTCCTCGAGGCACACAATCCGACCAGGTATTTCGGTTAGCCGGACAGGGGATAAAACCCGCTTCCGGAAAAGCAGGCGACCAACTTGTGCGAGTGATGATTACGGTTCCTAAGACGCTCACAACTCGTCAAGAAGAATTGCTAAAAGAATTAGCGCGATTGAAGGTTGAGTGAAGTCT
>DTYX01000560.1 GCA_012961655.1 Candidatus Poribacteria bacterium | reverse complement strand
CCTCAGGATATTGTCGTAGAGGCACGCCTCCGTGCTGCCACTTCTGATTTATGCAATGCTCCCTCAATTTTAGCTTGATTTCTTTTTTCCTTTTTGTTATCATAAATGGGGAGGTGTATAATGTGAAAAAGTTAATTAATACAGGTTTAATTTTTCTCTTGGCCTTGGGTTTAGTGATTTTTTGCCTGTCGATTTTCAGTGTAGAGGTGGCGCAGAGAGGTAATGAATCTGAAGCCTCGATGTGGTCAGGGCCAATCATGTATCTGCCGACCTTGATATACAACGCGGCGCCTGTGAAATTCACTCATGATTTTGAAACAGGAGATTTAACCGGTTGGACGAAGACTGGAACTTCGTTCGATTTTCAGCCTACATTCGGCGATAATCCGACCGCCCGAAATCGCGGGCAGCCGTCACAGCACCAGGGGGATTGGTGGATAGGATGCTATGAGAAATATCAAGGCAAAAAAGGCGAGGCTCCCGGAGCCATCCAAGGCGATGGTCCGGTGGGAACTTTAA
Organism: Candidatus Poribacteria bacterium; assembly: GCA_012961655.1. Taxonomy (GTDB): domain Bacteria; phylum Poribacteria; class WGA-4E; order DTYX01; family DTYX01; genus DTYX01. Next base: position 3,096 of record DTYX01000560.1, on the reverse strand, counting down.
CCTCCATCGAATTCAAAATTGTCGGGGATACCATCAATTTTCTTGTCGGCGCTGGCAATCATCCTTGGGACCAACCTCAACCAACCTGTGTCAATCTTGAGATTAACGGCAAGATGGAACGAACCATAACCGGACAGAATACTGAAACGATGACTCGAAAAGAGTGGGATGTCTCAGACCTGAAGGGTAAAACAGCAGTCATCAAGATATACGACGAAAATTCCGGCGGCTGGGGACATCCTAATTTTGACGATGTCTGGCAGGCGGATAAAAGCGGTAAAAATATCGAGTGGGATAGAATCTGGGCTATCAATGCTTTTGGTAAGTTGCCTTCGACATTTGGCGCAATTAAGAGCAAATGATAGTCGCCAGAAACCTGTTTTCTCCGAGAAAACGGGTTTCTCATTATAAGACACAGAGGGAGACAAATGATTAATGTATGTTATTTTGCCGATGAAGTTTCCAAAGATTTTGACGAAGCGGTGAAGTTAGGCGTAGAAGCCGGAGCTGATGCCGTGGAAATACGCGGCGGTATCTGGGGCAAAAGTGTGACGACAATTGATGATGATGATGTCAAGCGGATGCAGGATACCCTCGCCAAATACGACGCCAAGATTACTTGTATCGGCTCGCCTTTTGGCAAATGCCATTACGATAAGCAGGACGAATACGAAACTCATCTGCGGTATTTCGACCGCATGGTAGAGTTGGCGCATGTATTCAACACACGAATTATTCGAGGCTTTGCCTTCTGGAAACCGAGAGAAGGTGGCGATGCAAAACGTCCAAAAATCGAGGATTATCTTTCTATCATCGCTCCGAAACTTGAACCTGTGGTCAAAGTCGCAGAGCGAGAAGATGTAACACTCGCTTTTGAAACTGAAGGCTCCACTCTCATCGGCACCTGCCGAGAGGCGCGGGCGGTGATTGATGCTTTGGGCAATAGCCCAGCCTTGAGCGTATGTTGGGATGTTCTCAACGGACTTCATTGCGGTGAATTGCCATATCCCGATGGATACAATTATATCAAGGGATTGGTGACTCATTTTCATATCAAACCGAACCGTGACAAAAATATGAATACAGTCGGTTCGACGGACATAACTTATGAACAACTCCTTCAGATTATAATGGCGGATGGATTCAACGGTTCAGCAAGTATTGAACATTGGGGCAGTCCAGAATTGATGCTCAAAGGAGTTCGTGAATTGCGAGATGTTGTGGATAAACTTTAGGTAAGCGCAATCCTTAACTTAACGTTGTGATGAATCACCACGCTGATTTGCCAAGCGGCTATTGTATAAAAGCCGTCATGTTGTTCTTGCATTGTTCTTTCTCCTTTCGAATCCTTGAGCCATCGTGGCCAAGCACCTCAAAAAATGCAAGTTCTTGGCAAAGGAGATTCATGGAAAATCTACTACATATTATACAAGAATTATGATAAAAAAATACCGTGCTGGAGTAATTGGCAGAACTGGCCGCGGCAACTATGGACATGGACTTGATCGAGTCTATTTAGAGATGGATGAGATTGAAATTATCGCGGTCGCTGATGACAACCCGGAAGGTTTGAAAGAAGCGGGACAACGATTGGGTGCTGCCAAACTGTATTCAGACTATCGAGAGATGCTCGCTAAAGAGAAATTCGACATCGTAAGCGTCGCACCGCGTTGGCTCGTGCCGCATCATGATATGGTCCTTGCCGTGGCTGAGGCGGGCTCCTGTGTCTTTCTTGAGAAACCGATGGCGGTAACATTGGCTGAAGCCGATGCCATGGTTGATGCGTGCGATAAAGCTGGCGTTAAGATGGGTATCGCGCACCAAGGACGCATGCACGCCGCCGTTCACTACGGCAAAAAACTTTTGAAGGAGGGGGTTATCGGGACCATACTCAGCGCTCAGATGCGCGGCAAGGAAGATAGACGCGGCGGAGGGGAGGATTTGATGGTTCTGGGCACGCATACGTTTGACACACTCAGGTTTATGTTGGATGCCGACCCTGAATGGGTTTTCGCTCACGTCTCAATGGCGGACGGCAGACCGGTAACGAAAGCGGATGCGGTGGAAGGTCCAGAAGAGATGGGGCTGATTGCCGGCGACCGTGTACATGCTCTCTACGGTTTTAAGAATGGCGTTACGGCTACCTTCGAGTCGAGGCGAAACCAGAGCGATTCGGGAGGACGTTTCGGTCTGCAGATATGGGGTTCTGAGGGCATCATGTCCGTCTACGATAGCTCCCAGCAGATACGCATCTATGAAGCCCCCTTCTGGCGTCCAGACCGCGAGGCGCCGGTGCGCGATGTTACCGCCGAAGCTATCGCAGCGCTCCCGCCAGATGAGAGGCCAACTAAAGATTTGCAGATGGTAGCCAACGTAGCTATCGTCCGCGACATCTTAAGAGCGCGCGAGGAAGGGCGCGAACCCATAAACAGCGGACGCGACGGACGTTGGGCCTTAGAGATGATACACGGTGTTTATGCCTCACATCTATCGAGCAAACGCGTTGCCCTGCCCTTGACAAACAGGAAGCACCCGCTGGCGTAATATATAGGAACCGAGTTTTTGGCAAAAGCTGGGTTTCTGAACTGAATTATTCGCTCGCTATCTGTTTCTTGTCCGCCAATTTTTTACTATCCTTTTTGCAGTTTGTGTCTCTATAATATCAACAAAAGAACAAAGAGCCCTGTCATGAAACAGATAGCCTGGAAAGAGAGAAACGATAGCGAGCTTATCTTAGCGGCTTTGTTAGGGAATTTAGAAGCGTTTGATGAACTTGTCATGCGATTTCGGCCTGCTGTGTTCACTGTAGCTCGGCAGTTTGTCGCATCGAATGAAGATGCTGAAGATATTACGCAAGATGTCTTTCTGCTTGCTTTCAAAGCTCTGCCGCAACTCGATGAACTGAACAAATTCGGCGCATGGCTGTATGCGATTACGAGAAATCGCGCCATGCGCTACAAAAAAAATGCCTCCAGACATGAGTCCCGTCCAAATATCGACGCTCTAATCCTGCAACACAGCAAAGCTATAGCGCCCAATCCCGCCGACATCACGGAAAAAAATGAGACACACCAGAAACTTAATGAACTCCTAGAT
>DTYX01000559.1 GCA_012961655.1 Candidatus Poribacteria bacterium | reverse complement strand
CTTGTGGTAATCTCGTGTAATCTGTGGTTTATATAGCCTTCCGACTTCCGCTTTCCCACTTCCCACTTCCGAGAGGAGTGGCTGAAACGCAAGAACATCGATAGAGAATATTGGAACAAAATCTCTGACCGATATGAAAATCGTTCCTTGACGAATGTAGATTTCAAACGGATAGCCGGCGAGCGCATTTTGCACAAGAAAAATCCCGCTAAAGTTGCCAATATATACGAAATTGTCCGCCAGCGTTTCCCAAATTTAGTGTTCGACGAGGAAGACAACGAAGCGGGTTTTACGTTGATATATCCCGTCCATCCGTTCGTCTTTAAGGGCATCGACATCATGAACAACGTTGCCGGGACATCCCGGCAGAGAACAGCGTTGGGCTACATCAGCACTGAATGCAAAAAGATAGAAAACCAACCATCGGACACCTTTCTCACCGTAGATTCCATCTACGACTACTATTTCTCAGACATAGAAGTGCGCAACAAACTAACCGACTTCCACCGCGTCTATACCTATTTTGAGGAAAACGTTTTTGACCGATTGGATAAGGAATTCCGCACGTTAGCGGAGAAGACGCTCAAAGCATTGATTGTGCTTTGCCTGGGGCAGATTGAGGAGAATCGGCCTTCGGATATAGCCGACTTATTGTTGTATTCTACTATTGAGGATGGTTCTCTAAATTACGAGATTTATGAAGGCTTGCTGCATGAGATACGGCAGATTGGCTCACGATATCTGAAGGTCAAAACGGTGGACGGACAGCCTGTCTACTATCTTGATTTACAGCGGGAAGGGCCGAGCGCACGCGAAGAGATAGAGAAGCTGAAAGTAGAGATTTCTGACGACGACACTGATTTGTATACGGGCTTTGAGGCAGTCTTTTCACAACGCCTCAAAGGGGAAAATCTGGCATTTGGTCATATAGAAGTTAAATGGACGGACACGAATACCAAGCGTAAAGGGCATCTTGCGTTCTGTAAACAACTGGACGGCGAGGAAATAGAATCGGCTTTGAATCGCTTCAAGGGAGATATTGAGTTGGATTTTCAATTGCTTATAACCTTTTCCAATGAGAATCTCTCCCATCTGATAACGGATAAACGTCTGTTTGTTTGGACGCCGAGTGCCATAGAATATGCCAGGGAAACACTCAAAGAATTTGTTGCTATCACCCGCCTGAAAAACATCTATTCTGAAAGCCCTGTAATGAGCCAGGATTTAAGTGCTGAAGCGGTCAAGTGTCAGGAGCGTCTCAAAACACTGGTGAACCGCTGCTACTTTACGGAAGGCCTTATCTATAACAGCGCCCCTGTTGATGTAAATTTAGCCGAATTTAGCGCCGAGCGCAATCTTTCAGACCTGTTTTCCGAACTGATACAAGCGCCGCTGAACGAGAAATACCAGCATCCCGCATTCACTGTCGAGGCGTCTCGCACCCAGACGAATAGCTTAATTAGAGATTTTATCCGTCATGGGACGGTCAAAAATCCCGCCCCTAAAATCACCGATTACATTGAATCACTGGCGTTGCCTTTGGGGATTGCTCAACAGAAAACGTTGGGCGCTGACCAGATTTATGATTTAGTCCACACAGCAGAGGAATCGCCGCACCTGCGTGATTGCGTAGAAATTATACAGCAGTTGCATCAGCGCACCACGATGAAAGAGCTATACAACCAGGTGCGGATGCGTTTTGGTTTGCAGGAACATTTCTTCGAGGTGTTGATATATGCTTTATTGCGGAAAGGTAAGGTTGTGTTCATCCGCAACAACGATGTTTACACACTGGCAAATCTTTCTGAGGTAGCCCAGAAACCACAATCTTACAAATATTTTGGTGAAATCGCCCTGGCAGAGGAACTGCCTGCCGAACGTCTCGCTCAATTTTGCCAGATATTTCTGCCAGAATACAAGTTTGATAGGAAAGACACGGAAGAACTCCATACAGCTTGGGGAATGTTGTTTGAGCAAAAAGGGCGTTACCGCAAAGATGCCATCCAAGCGGCTATTGACGAATTGCTGATGGAAGTCAACCGGGAATCTCTCACTGGTGTCCTGGACGAGGCGGACGTGGTTTTCGATTTCTTTGACGTAGTGACGCCGTCCCCGCCCAGTGATATTCAGGTGCGAGAGCAGTTTTCTTTTAGCATTCCCCAGTTGTTAGAAGGCAAAAAGCGTTTGGATGATGTTTTTGCTTTAGTCGATGACAAGGAATATCTGGTCAATCGTCTCCATTATTTGTCTCAGATAACAGACAGTGAGCAAACAAAGCAGAGAGATGCTGTAATGGAACGGCTCGGCGGAGCAGAAATTTTGGCGGAATATAGTGCCATCCGAGAAGAAGTAGAAAATGTCATAGATGCCTATATCAGCGAATACACCGCGGCTCATGAAGAAGCTGTGGGCGGACAAAGCGGCTTTGAGTCTTTGCGTCAACTGCGTAATGCTCAAGAACTTGTAAATTTGAAAAGACTGTCGCGCTTACCCGGCATTGTCAGCACCGCTGACGCTAACGCGCTCGCCACGCAAATTGATGCCGCCCTATCAAAAGAATGCCATCTACTCAGCAAAGACTACCTTCGCACGCATCCTGTCTGTCGGTGTGGCTTTGAATTATCCGAGTCTTTTTCACCCGAGCAAGTCGCAGAAGATTTTCATTCGAGCCTGAAAACGATGCTGTTAAATGGCCTCGCGAAGTTGAAAGAGGAATTGGATGCTTCAAAACTGGACAGCTTGGGTTCGGCACTCCGTGACCAGGCGCAACGCCTGATAGGAGGGGATTTGACACTTCCCATCAGTGATGAATTACTCGATGCCTTGCGTGAATTGCTGACGCCCATTTATGAATGGCGTGTGCCGTTGAAGGAGCTTATTCGTCAACTAGGTGGCAATGAAGCGATGAAGCCAGAATTGCTACGCCAGCGATTTGAACAATTTATTTCGCAGATTCCCAAAGAACAGGATGGGAAAGAGGTACGGGTTGTAATTTATGATGGAGAATAGGAGAATTGATAGGAGAACGGAAGAGCAAAAATATAAAAGGTAAACACCATGAATAATCAAATCACACGACGGGAATTGGGACGGCTAAAAGAACGTATGACAGCGTTAGAAACAGAATTAGCCCGACTGAAGGCGGATGTTGCTCGTATCGAAACACGACTTGATACTGAGGAAGCAGCGGCAGTTGTGCCACCGCCGGAAACTATATCTCCTGAGGTTACTCACAGTGCAGGTGTTCCAGGTAGAAGTGCAGATAGCAAGCGATGTTATCAAGAAGTTCTGCAAAAGTTGGAACAATTAGGATATAATCTGGTAAAGGATGAAAAAACAAGGTCGATTTATCATATAAACCATTACTCTTTGATGCTTCGCTTCTCGAAACCCTTCCCAAAAAAGAATACAGTTGTGTTCTTTTTTAATGTTACCGAAAAGCAGTTTGCGCAGATGAAAAATAGTTTCATATTCTTTTGTTGCGGCGATGCTGAAAACTGTTTAATCATCCCCGACCGTGTATTGCTGATACACCATGACCGATTATCAAAAGATAAGTACGGTAATTATAAATTTCATATTACACAGGATGTGGATGAATGGTTCATAGACGCAACACAAGGAGTGAGAATAGAGGTCACAGAATATCTCAATAATTACGACCAACTTCATTCACCTCCATTCGGAAGTGGGAAGTGGGAAAGCGGCGTTTCACAATTGCCCGTAGAAACATTCCACGCGGGTTTAAAGTGGCTGCTGGAGCAGGGGGAATACGACAAGATTTTGAAATTGAAGGGAAAGATTCCTGAAGATATGGCTATCAAAGGCATCTTTCTGGTGGCAAAGCGGCATGTTGATGCAGCATTATTGGAATAAACGAAAGACGGAAACAAAAGACTACTTCCTTCTTACTTCCTACTTTACTTTCGACTTCCGAAAGGAGGTGCAATGTTGAATAGCCCCATATTGCAACAGGTTCAAATCCGAAACTACAAAAACATCGCATCGGCAGTGGTGGACATGAAGCGGCTAACTGTTTTGGTCGGCCCAAACGGGGCTGGCAAAAGTAACTTTGTGGATGCCTTAGTTTTCGTCGCTGAGAGTTTAAACCACTCAGTCCAACTGGCTTTCGCTAACAGGGGTGGGATTGCTGCTGTCCGACGGCAGTCTGGAGGGCATCCAACCCATGTTGGTATGCGGTTTCGCATAGCGTTTCCCGATAACAGCATAGTGGATTACTCATTCGACATTGCTGCTAAACCGAAAGAGGCTTTTCGCATCGCCAGAGAGCGTTGTGTTGTGGAACCATTCATGGATAAGCGAGTTGAGTTTGAAATCAGGGAAGGTCAATTTGTCAAAGAGGTGTCGGGTATCCGCCCACGCCTCGAACCAGACCGGCTTGCCTTAGCCATGTTAGCGGGTGTTGAGGAATTCCGTCCTGTGTATGACTTCCTAACAGACATTCAGCGTTACAGCGTGCGCCCTGAACGACTGCGCGAGTTGCAAGATTTGGATCCCGCAGAAGGACAGACACTGAACCCCGACGGTAGCAATGCAGCATCCGTCCTGCGTAGGTTGCGCAACGAGGAGGAGGAGATTTATGAGCGTATCTGCAATCTTCTTAGCGTCGTTGTTCCAGGGGTGGAATCCGTTGAACCCAAGATGTTGGAGCAGAAGGAGATGCTACTGTTCCGCCAGCAGATGAAAGGACAACGACATCCCTGGTCTTTCAGCGCGCTAAACATGTCCGATGGAACTCTGCGTATACTTGGTATTCTGTTAGCTGTTTATCAGCCTAAGAACGCCCCACTGATTGCCATTGAGGAACCGGAGTCCACAATTCATCCAGCGGCGGCGGACACGTTGATGGATATTCTGATTGATGGTTCACACCGTTCGCAGGTACTCATCACTACTCACAGTCCAGACATCTTGGACAATAAGAGATTAAGTGATAGCCAGATACTCGTAGTGGAATCAATAGAAGGCACTGCAAGGATAACCCCACTAACCCCAAGCGCACGGGAAATCTTGAAAGAACAGCTCTACACCCCAGGCGAACTGTTGCGCATTGGCGAGTTGGAAACGGACCCGAATTATGCCGAGCAGGTAGACAATCAACTCAACCTTTTCGGAGGGGTGGAACCATGAACCGATTTGTGATAGTGCCTATTGTTGAGGGGCAAAGTGAAGTTGCATCAGTCCCCGTTTTATTACGCCGATTGTTAAGCAAGCGTCAGCGGCATGATGTTACAATTGCCCGTCCAGTGCGTGTCCATCGTACTAGTGTCGTGAAGGAGGGAGAAATTGAACGAGCGGTTGCCTTAGCTCGAAGAAACCGAGAAGGGTGCGACGCCGTGCTGGTTTTGCTTGACGCGGACGATGACTGTCCCGCAGAACTCGGACCGAAGTTACTGAACCGTATCAAAAAAGGTCACGGGGATTTATCCGCCGTAGCGGTGGTACTGCCTAAAAGGGAGTTTGAAGGTTGGTTTCTGGGAAGTCTTCAATCGCTACGCGGAGTGCGAGGCATCGCCGCGGCGGAAGAGATTGACATCACCCCGCAGAATATCCTCGACGCTATCGGCATTGAATTGTCGGAAGTCGGAAGTGGGAAAGCGGAAGTCGGAAGT
>DTYX01000558.1 GCA_012961655.1 Candidatus Poribacteria bacterium | reverse complement strand
GGGTGTTGGGGTAAAAACTTAGTTATCACAGGTCTTTACCCCATTACCCCATTACTCCATTACCCCAACACCTGAAGTACAACTGGTACCGGACTGACGCGCAATGCGCTACTACAATCTCTCAAATCGCAAAAAATGGAATACCTTTTTTCGAATTTACTTATAAGGGAGATGACAAATGTCTAGATTCGAACAACTTCAGTCGGTGCTTGATGAAATTTTACGCACTTTTGATTTAGATAAGCTTCTAAGAAGCATTGTCGAAAATCTGCAAAAGCTTGGCTTTGATAGAGCTGGCGTATTCTTAATCGACGAAGATAGGCAGGTTGCTCAAGGGACATGGGGGGTGGATGAAGATGGAAAGCTGGAAAGAATTTCTGAGCAAGAGTTCCCCGCGGACTTGTTGACCTCAAGGGAGGGTTATTATGTTGTAGGCGAAGAAGTTTTGAAGGAAAAGCTAAGTATTGACGCTTCTGAGCTGTTTCTGGAAATTGGCGAGGAAGAAAAGTTTCGGCAACTCTTCGGTTATATGCCGCCCTGCCCTGGATACTATAAGAGAGTTGAGTTAGGGGATAATTTCTCTTTTCCGATTGTGGTCGAAAATAAAACCATAGGTTCAATTGCCGTAGATGACCACATTTCACATAGACACATAAATGAAGAAGACGCACAACTCCTTTCGATGTTCGTGTCTCTCGCCGGCATTGCGATTCAGAATGCTGACCAACATACAAAGCGCATGCAGGCAGAGGAAGAGATAAGACGACGAAATAGAGAATTAAGAGAGATTAATGAACTCGGATTCAAATTGAATCAACAAACGAGCATTGACGACGTTATTAAAACACTATGGGAAGGTTCTTGGAGTAATGAAATTTTGGGTTATAATTTTTGTAGTATTGGTTTAGTTGAAGGAGATTATTTATCATTCAAAACCGGTACTTTGGAAGATTCTGAATATAAACTAGTAGAAGGTTTTCGAATTAAAATCGGGGAAGGACCCACCGGGCATGCAGTAGCCATAAGAAAAACTATTGTTTGTCAAGATGTTACGCGAGAACCACGCCACATCTCTGTTCCTATTGGCGCGGATGAAACACTCGCAGAGTTAGTTGTTCCTCTGAAATCCGGTGAGCGAGTAATCGGCGTTTTGGACATCCATCGTAATGAAAAGAACTGTTTTAGCGAGGATGATGTCGCTCTTGCTGAGACATTGGCTCGACACATAGCCGCGGCTTTGGGACGAGCAGAAGTTTTCGAAAAGTTGCGAGATTCGGAGGAAATGTACAGAGCGTTAGTACAGGCTTCTCCGGATGCCATTATTATGAGCGACCTAACGGGAAAGATTGTCCAGGCTAATCCACGGGCGGCAGAGCTAGCTAAAGTCGAAGGTGAAAGTGAGCTGATTGGACTTAATTCTTTTGACTTTATCGCGCAGAAAGACCAGGACAGAGCAAGAGAAAATCTTGAGAAAACACTGAGAGATGGGTTTGTAAGAGATGTAGAATATACCTGCATCAGGACAGATGGAACGCAATTTCCCGCTGAATTGAGTGCATCATTGATTAGAAACACTGCGGGAGAGCCAGTGGCTTTTGTCGGTATTATCAAGGACATCACCGAACGTAAGGAATTTGAGGAGCAACTTCTTCAAAAGCAGAAACTGGAAGCGGTGGGAGAATTGGCGGGAGGAATAGCGCACGATTTTAACAACATTCTTACTGGAATTACCGGTTATGCTTCTCTTATGATGATGCAGATGGAAGAATCTCATCCTTTTTACAATGCCGTAAAAACAATCCAAGATGCTGGAAATAGAGCGGCAGAATTAACTCAGCAATTGTTGGGTTTTGCACGCGGTGGAAAATACTTGGTTCAGCCGGTTAATCTCAACGACAGTGTCGAAAATGTATTGCAATTGACGAAGGAAACTTTCGATCGAGCGATTGACATCGAAACCAATTTAGATGAAAATCTTTCATTCACTGAAGGCGACTCTGGACAACTTGAGCAAGTGCTTTTGAATTTGTGTCTCAATGCCAGAGATGCTATGCCTGCTGGTGGAAAGCTTACTATCGAGACATCGAATGTTACTTTGGATGAAAATTACGCCCGTATACATCTTGATATCGAAGCAGGAAAATACGTTTTAGTGCAGGTAACAGATACAGGGATGGGAATGTCTTCTGAGGTCAAGCAAAGGATTTTTGAGCCATTTTTCAGCACAAAAGAGGTAGGAACCGGGATGGGACTTGCTATGGTGTATGGTATTGTCAAGAATCACAATGGCGTGATTAACGTCTACAGCGAAATTGGGAAAGGTTCTACGTTTAAGATTTATCTGCCAGCTTTAGAAAAAGAGATAGCTGAAGAAGGGGCTAAAATTGAAGAGGAATCACCGCGCGGAAGCGAAAGTATACTTTTAGTTGACGATGAAGAGCACGTACGCAATGTTGGCAAAGCAATACTCGAAAGTCTTGGTTATCGCGTTTATCTCGCTAACAGTGGAATAGAAGCTTGCAAAATCTATGGAGAAAAGAGAGATGAAATAGAATTGGTGTTACTTGACATAGTTATGCCGGAGATAAGTGGCAAGGAAACTTATAGGCGATTGAGGAAAATAGCTTCCGATGTTAGAGTAGTTCTGGTTTCTGGATACAGTATAAATGATGGAGTTCGAGAGATTCTGAATGAAGGAGCAATGGATTTCCTACAGAAACCTTTTGATGTAAAAGAGTTCGCATCGATTATAAGGAAAGCGCTAGATAGCTCATAATCCTTATGTTGTTCAATTAAATTTTTGCGCCAACTACTCCAACCTTTGTAAACTAACAGTTTGCGTTACATATCCTTGAAATTTCCCATGTATATTGGTGAAACGTTGATACTACTCCATACGGATCAAGTTAAGGAATTATCATCAACTTTTATTCCTTTTGCCCACTCAAAGGTGGTATCTGTCCCATCGACTTCCTCCTTTCGTAAAGGCAAGTTCCCCTTTGGAAAAAGGGGAGAAACTACGGTATAATTGGAATATTGGGCTTAAATTAATCCCAATGGTGATTGGTGGACTGGTGAGTGAAATTTAACCACGAAGGCACAAAGACAGAATTTTTCCTTTGTGTTCTTGGTGTCTTTGTGGTTCCAATGGTGAAACATTGATGTTACTTTTAAACGGGCGTGGGGAATTTCTATAAAGTCATAAATATCCAAGAATAAAACAATTGAGGGGGAAAAACTGATGCTAAAAACAGGAAAAGCGGCGATATTGAATCAACCTAATGGCGAATTTATCATAGATGAAGCTGAATTGCCAGACCCAAAAGAAGGCGAGATACTGGTTAAACAGGAGATGTGTGGAGTTTGCGGCACGGATGTCCACATGTATCAGGGACACCTCCCCGGCACCGCATTTCCCATCGTTTTGGGACATGAACCTGTGGGAATAATCGCCAAGTTGGGCAAAGGTGTAAAGGTCGACCATACGGGAGAGCCTGTGAAAGAAGGGGATAGGATTTACGTTGTGCCTGGACTCCGTTGTGGAAAATGCTACTTCTGCACCGTACTTTTCGAACCCACATTGTGCGTAAACAGCACAGCTTATGGGTTTAGACCATATTCAGACCAGCCACCCCACTTTCAAGGTGGATATGCCGAATATATTTACATGAACCATCCCTATTCCACCTTCCTTAAGATGCATGTTCCTCCTGAGATTGCTGTGTTGCTAGAGCCTCTCACGGTAGGAATACATCAAATGGATATGGCAAAATTGCGTGTCGGAGATACAGCGGTAATTCAAGGCTGTGGGGCTATTGGATTATTCACTCTAGTGGCGGCAAAGGAGGCGGGCGCGCATAAAACCATCGTAGTAGGGGCGCCGAAATCTAGGTTGGATTTAGCCAAAGAATTTGGCGCGGATTTAACTATAAATATAGAGGAGGTTACAGACCCCAAAGAGAGGATAGAGATGGTTAAGTCAGAAACAACCTTAGACTACGGCGCCGATGTGGTGTTTGAATGCACAGGTTTTCCCAAAGCCGTTCCAGAGGGCATCGATATGCTTCGAAGAGGCGGCTCATATCTGGTCGCCGGGCATTTCACCGATGTTGGCGACGTGCCGTTAAACCCCTTTCTTCACTTTACCAATAAGCAGATTAATCTAATGGGTGTTTGGGGAGATGATATTGGCCATTT
>DTYX01000557.1 GCA_012961655.1 Candidatus Poribacteria bacterium | reverse complement strand
AGTTATCAGAAAAATGAGCCCAATTGGAAGCGAACACGCTGCTTGCGTAAACAAATTGAACCGGATTTTTTCTAGTGTATTGCCTGCGGAGGATGCCACGATAGGGGTGCAAAATCCGATTATCCTGGACGATGGAACAGAACCGGAGCCGGACATCGCCCTCCTCAAACCACGGAATGACGTTTATGCCTCAGAACATCCGCGTCCGGCCGACGTGTTGCTTATCGTAGAGGTGGCTGATACATTCGTTGAAGATGACCGCATAGTTAAGTTGCCTCGCTACGCTGCTGCTGGGATTCCAGAAGTGTGGATTGTGAATATTCCCGACTGGAAAATTGAGGTATATCAAATACCTGTGGGCACTGAAGCGGATGCAGGTTATAAAATACGGGTGGAATATCGTCTGGGTGAGACCTTGAACCCAGAAGCGTTCCCGAACGTGAAAATCAGCGTAGCGGATGTGCTACCGATGCAACAAACATGATTTACACGAGTTTTTCACTTAGAGTAATATTGCAAGAATCTTGTCTTGAAAATCGGGAAGGAAAGGAAGTAAGGGAGGGAAGGGAAGAAAAGCTTTCCCCGCTTTCCATCCTTTCCTTCCTTTCCCTCTCATCTCTTTACCACAAAAGAGTGATAACTGAAAAAGTCGTATGATTTAGAATATAAAAGGAGGATGATATTTTGAGAGAACGGATAGAAAGCGCTCTGCGTAAAGGCGACGCGGAATACACCGAAATCCGTATTGAAAGCGCAATCTCTTCTTGGGTGAATTTTAGAGGTGAACAATTGGACAACATCGGTTCGTCCAAAACGTTGGGAGGGATAGTAAGAGCTCTGGTCAAAGGCGGCTGGGGTTACGCGACTTTCAACGAACTCGACGACCTTGAAATTAGAGTGAAGGAAGCCTGTGAATCAGCTCGGTTAGTGGGAAAAGAAGAGAGTAAGTTTGCCGAAGTAGAACCCGTTGTCGATGAGATAAAAGCGACTTTGGAGAAGGATTTTCGCGCCATCTCACTGTCAGAGAAAAAGTCGGTTATCGAAGAATACAACAAGATTATTCTCGGCTACCACGACAAAATTGAAACATCGAACGTCGGCTATAGTGACAGCTTCAGGAAAATTTGGTATGCCAATTCGGAGGGAACTTACATCGAAGATGAGCGACCTGATGTGGTTGTCTTCACATCGGCGACTGCTAGAGAGGGCGACAATGTCCAGCACGGACATGAAAGTCTAAGCGGCAGCACTGGGTTTCAGATAGTTGAAGGGTTTCAGGAAAAAGCGGGAATTGCGGCCAAAAAGGCTGTAGACCTGCTTTCTGCGCCGCCAGTTACAGGCGGCAAGTACACTGTAATTATTGACCCTAAACTAGCAGGTGTTTTCGCTCACGAGGCTTTTGGACATCTGAGTGAATCGGATTTCGTCTACGAAAATGAACGTATGAAAGAACTAATGGTGTTGGGAAAACGTTTCGGCTCGGACATCCTAAACATCATCGACGACGGCACTATCCCAGGCCAACTCGGGACGCACAGATACGATGATGAAGGGGTAAAAACCAGAAAAAATTATTTGATTGAAGAGGGAATTTTGGTCGGCAGATTACATTCCCGCGAAACCGCTGCCAAAATGCACGAACCGCCCACAGGCAATGCCAGAGCTATCGGCTACCAACATCAACCCATTGTGCGTATGACTAACACCTATATCGACAAAGGCGATGCCACTTTTGAAGATATGATAAAAGATGTCAAGATGGGGCTTTATGCTCTGGACTGTATCGGCGGCCAGACCTCTATGGAGATGTTCACCTTCAGCGCCGCTTACGGTTACATGATTCGGGATGGCAAGATAGCAGAATTAGTCAGAGATGTGGTTCTGACGGGAAACGTCTTTGAAACCCTGATGAATATCGATATGCTCGATAATGCAGTAAAATGGGCACCCGGTGGACCAGGCGGCTGCGGCAAGGGCGCTCAACAGGGCTTGCGCACAGGATTAGGCGGTCCGCATGTCCGCATCCAAAATGTTATAGTAGGAGGTAGGCAACAATGAAAACTACCATGATTATCATCCTGCTTTTCACCATAGTTTTGCCTTGTTTTGCAGAGCTGACACAGCAGGATTTTGAGAGGATAAGCGACTTGATAGATAAAAAACTTGAGTCTATCAATCAGGAGATAACGGCTATTAATAACGAGATTACGACTATGAAAAAGGAGATAACAGCTATAAAACTGGATATCGCTGAGATGAAGGGCAAGACGGCGACGAAGAATGACATTATAGGCGTTTACGCTGCTATCTTAGTAACGTGGGTTGTTACCATCGCGGCAATTATAACCATCCCTTATCTTTATGGGCGAGCCGACAGGGAAAGGGTCAAACAGCTTGAAGCTGATGTCAGAGAACTTATTAAGCTGAAGGCTGAGGTTGAAAATCTGAAGGCCATCAGGGAAACGGAGGAAAGAAGAAGAGAGGCCGCGAGGAGGATAGTTGAGAAGAAACCGGAGTTTGAAGAGGCTTACAGGATAATAGGATTGTTGTAAGGAGGCAGCTAATAATGGTAGTGAACCAGTTAATAGAAAAAGCGATGCAGAGAGCATCTGGCGCGCAGGCGTCGGTGGAATGGGCTGAATCAACAGACGTGTCTTTTGAAAATGACAGACTCAAGGCGGTCAAATCTTCCCAGAGCACGGGGATGAGCGTAAAAGTCATCGTGGACGGTAAAATCGGTTTATCACACACCACTGATACATCCGACCTGGATGGGGTTGTGGAGCGTGCTTTGGAAGCCGCGGAATTTGGCAGTCCAGCCCATTTCGAGTTCCCCAGTCCACAAGCGGGCGAAGATGTGAAGGTCTACGACGATGCTGTGCCGTCTGTGCCCAAAGATGAAATGGTGCGCATCGGTGAGGAGATGATAGCATTGGTGAAAGAGTATAACTCTAACATTATCCTCAGCGCTGGCGCTGGAAAAGTTGTCGGTAGAAGTGAGTTTGCTAATTCCAGCGGGGTAGAATATGCAAGCGAGGGCACAGGTTTTGGCGTTGGAATTTTCGGTCAGTGGATAAGGGGCACTGACATACTCTGGGCTGGACACAGTTTTGAGTGGAGAAAGCGAGAGATAGACCAAGTAGAGATTGCCAGGAGAGCCATCAAGTGGTTCAAAATGGCGGAGAAGATTGTGCCTATCAAGTCTGGTGATATGCCAGTTATTTTCACACCTGAAGGGATGAATGTCCTCCTTTTGGCTTTAAGATTGGGATTCAATGGCAAGAACGTATTCTTGGGCTCGTCGCCGCTCGCTGGAAGATTGGACGAGAAAATCGCTGATGCAAGATTTTCTCTCACCGATAACCCGCTAATCGATTATGCTAACGGCAGTGGCAAGTACGACGGCGAGGGAGTGCCGCATCAGGTAACACCGCTCATTGAGGACGGTATAGTGAAGAATTTTCTTTATGACTTAGACACAGCCGGCAGAGCCGGCACAAAAACCACTGGCAACGGTGTCGGCTGTGGCCCCACGAATATAGTCATCAAAGAAGGCGATACGCCTTATGAGGAGATGGTGAAAAACACTAAGATGGGTTTACTCGTTCACAGTGTAATGGGATTGGGACAAGGCAATCCCATCAGTGGAGAGTTTTCCGTCAATGTCCAATTGGGCTACAAGATAGAGAACGGCGAGATTATCGGACGTGTAAAAGATGTTATGTTGGCGGGAAATACCTACGACGCGCTGAAAAACATCGCTGCCATCGGTGATAAAGCCGATTGGGTTGGAGGGTCTCTTTTAACCCCGCCGATACAAATCAGCAAACTGAGTGTGGTAACCAGATAAATCGCTAGCTTCATCGTTATAGCTGGTAGTACCAGACTGTTCAAAGAGAGAGAAATTGATAGATGCTTTTAAGTAAGTTGACACTGGATTATTCATCCAATTTAATTGAGGTCTAAACGAAGAAAAAAGAAGCACTGATTTTGGTATAATAAAGTCTAAATGGATTTGACGAACAAAATAGGTAATAGGATATTCTATAGGAGTTTCTGAATCGAAAAGATGAAAATTAATAAAACCGTGATTGTAAAATGTCTTATAATCGGTTTGATGATTGCTACTTTTCTATTAGAACCTTTAGCAAACATCGCTCCCGTTGTATCAAATGTACAAGTTCAGCAACAATATGGCGGAGCAAAAGTAAAAATTTCCTATGACGTAACTGATGTCGATAGCCCTCTCTTGACTGTTATGGTATTAGCCTCAATCGACGGAGGTACTACTTTTACCATACCTGCTCAGACGTGTGTTGGAGATGTCGGCTGGGGTGTGTCGCCAGGTAGAGGTAAGCAAATAATCTGGGATGCTGTGGAAGATATTCCAGATGTTTTTGCAGAAGACTATCAGATGATAGTATTTGCCAGCGATGGCATTTTGGGCGAAGATAACTCCGAGATGCTGTTGATTCCCGCCGGTGAGTTTCTCATGGGCAGCGCTCCTGGTGAAGGCAACCTCAAGGAATATCCGCAACATACTGTTTTTCTTGATGCTTTCTACATTGATAAATATGAGATAACGAATGCACAGTATTATCAATTTTGGCTGGCAGACGGCGGAGATAGTAGCTCCCATCGACCGACAAATTATAGAACGCTCTACTATATGGTTGAATGGCCGGATATAGTCAAAACAAGGCCGGACAATCCCGTAGTCGGGATTACGTGGTTTGACGCACAGGCTTATGCTGAGTGGGCCGGGAAGCGTCTCCTCACAGAAGCTGAATGGGAAAAAGCGGCGCGCGGGACGGAAGCTCGAATTTGGCCTTGGGGAAATCAGTTCGACCTGGATATTGATGGCGTGACAATCCATGCAAATACATGGAACGGCGGCGATGGTTACGATAACAAACCGTCACCCGTTACCCAATACCCGACAGGCGTCAGTCCTTTTGGGGTTTATAATATGGCTGGCAATGTTTGGGAATGGTGTGCTGATTGGTTCGACTCCAGTTTTTATATCCATAGTCCAAAGGAAAATCCAACTGGCCCTGAAACGGGAACAAGACGCGTGATACGAGGCGGTTCATGGTACAATAGTAACAAACTGGCGCGCTGTGCTTTTCGTATGGCTAACTCGCCGGATGATAGATGGTATAGTCTTGGATTTCGTTGTGTGCAGGAATTTGACCTCACACGTGCAGACGAAGGTTATGATAAAAGTAATTTATTTGCTCTGGATACAAGACGATTACCCTCTTGGGATGTCAACCGTGACGGAATGGTTGATGTCAACGATTTAGCCTTAGTCAGTAAAAATTTCGGTAAATCTGGACTAGAGATAGTTGGCGATGTCAACCTGGATAGCATTGTAGACATCAAAGATTTAGTTATAATTGGACACCATTTAGGTGAGTTGACCGAATGAATTCTAAATGACAATAACTTCTTTCTGACGATGATTCTGTGTAATTAGAACCTATTTGTAGGAGGACAACTATGAAAAAGACACGTCTGCTGAGTGTCTCGTTCCCCGCCGCAGGATATGGCAGCGTGGAGACCAATCGGAAAAAGATGGTTGACTGTCTGGAGAAAGCGGGAGCGTACCGACCCGATTTTGTCTGTTTTACCGAAGTCGCCCTAGAACTAGGGACGCCGAAGGACAGTGAGTCATGGCAAGGAGAACCGATTCCTGGACCTACGACGGAAGCACTGGGCTCTGTTGCAAGGAAATACCACACTCATGTGAGCCAGTCGAAGGAGAGCGTAATCGTGGATATGTGCGGACGGCGCCTGGCCTGGCAAGGATACCAGGAGCCTCTAGTGGCTCAGGGAGCTTTGCTGCCTTTTGCGTTTGCAGATGTGAATACGGACTGTAAAGCCTATCATCTGGATTTCAACCAGGAGAAGCTTGGCGATATCGAAGCAAAATATGGTCCTGGCGTGAGGTTTTTAATCCTACGCCCGGAAGCGACATTTGTTATGGAATCTTTAATGGAAGAAGTATCGGTGGAGGATATTGAACTGGAAGCTCTCTGGACCTATTATGATAGAGCTCGGAAGATGAAAGTTCGATTCAGTCATCTTTTCACCTCCATTTAGCTATTATATCATTTTTTCACCATCATATCAAAAAAATATTCCTTCTGGACTGACCCGAAAACTCAGTGTCGCCTCATTAAAATGCCTACAATGTTAATTCCGAATTCCGAAATCCGAATTCTTTCGTGAACCGTAAAAAGAGAAAATCACGTCTTACGCATCACGGAATACTGGTATGTTATTCGCAAGGATAGAAAAGGACAAGTTTAATATTGACAATTACCTAATTTAGATGAGAATAGCCTTGACATAGACAAAAATAGATTTTACAATGTTACGGAATAAAGTAAAGGTAAGCGAGGTAATGATTGATGATAAATCAACATCTTGAATTAATAAACATCCTGGCAACTGCCAGGCGGCGGATGCGCTTTATGATTTTGCAAAGCTGTCTTGCATTTTACATCCCTCTCGGAATTTTATTGTCCAGCATGACTGTATTAGTTAGCAAATTCATTTACTTATCGGATATCATTTACTATCTCGCTGCTATTCCTATCTTCGTTGGGGTTGTCGCAGCTCTATTGAAGATATTGTTGTATAAATTGACTTTATATGATGTCGCTTATGACTTAGATGCCAGACTTAACCTAAAAGAACGGCTGGCAACAGCTCTAGAGATAGTTGATACCGAACATACTGGGGAAATGGAGCGCTTTCAAGTAAACGATGCCAGCCGAATTGCATCCGACCTGAATCTAAAAGAAATCTATCCATATTCGCCGCCCAAATTGATAAAACTTATACCGATTGCTCTATTGTTACTCTTTGGCTTCCTACTGATGCCCAGATATTATCAAATTCCTCCTGAACCGACCGTCGCAGAACGTGAAGCTATGCAAGAAGCAGCAAACGTCCTAGAGAATCTAAATGGGCAAGGCGCCCTCACAGAATCGATGAACAAAAAACTGAAAGATGTTATAACTGCTCTTCGAAATAAAACAACTGATGTCAAGAAGGCTCAGAAACGTCTGACGGAATTGTACAGTGAGATTAAAACGCAGCGGGATGAATTATCCGCGCCCAATTTACCTCAAGCTATGGCGAATATGGATAAAATTATAAGTCAATCAAAATTGTTTCCCAACACCGCCCCCGACGCCGTCGCGAATGAATTGGAAAGGTTAGCTGAGAAATTGCAAAAGGACAAAATGCCACCGGAAGTCAAAAAAGAACTTGAAGAGACCTTGAAACAACTTCTGACTCAACTTGATGGCCTTAGTACGCCCAAGGAATTAGCCGAGCAACTCAGGTCGATTGAATCCCAGATTCTTAATCCCGAAATGCTAAAGCGTATTGCCCAAAATTTATCTGAGCTTGCGAAGCGGGCGCAGAGCACAGAACAGTTAGAGCAAATGCTGGCTCGGATCCAAGCTAATCAGCAGAAAATCGGTCTTGCTGGATTAAACTTAGAAAGAAAGAGCGACGGCATTGCCAAAAGTGATAGCCGAGCGGGGGATGAATATAGCGTGGGTGAAGCTCAAGGAACACAAGTAAAGATAAATTCATCTTCCACCAACAATGAGGGAATGACTCTGAAGTTGACTGGACAAGAATCTTCAGATGATACCTTTTCTCCGGTTTATACCTCTGAACGCCCTGAGGAAGGTGGGAAGAGTTACACGCCTTATCAGGAAGTTTATCTGAACGCCAAACAAGCTATGTCTGAAGCGTTGCAGAAGGAACGAATTCCTGCACGTTATCGAAAGCAGGTATTGGAATATTTTGAAGCGATTGCTCCTGAATGAAATTTCTATATCAAAAATAGAATGGCGCACTTGAGAATTTTCGTAGCTGAAGTCGCAAGACTTCAGGGATTTTACTACTTCGAGCAGCCTAAAGTGATAACTCGTTCTTTGACAACGGCGGGGAAAAGAAGGAAAGAGCTTGCCCTGCGAAGGGATGGAAGGGGGAAATCTTTTCTTCCTTTCCCTCCTTAAAAAGTTCAATTTGGATTTATATATTTATTATTACCAAAACTTAAAAGAGGAGGAGTTTTGAAATGAAGTTTCTATCTGTAATTTGCGTCAGCCTGCTTTTTTTGGCTCTTCCCGTATGGGGTCTGTTTTACGATTTTGAAAACAGAGCCCAACTGAAAGAGTGGGAAGTCATAGGCGGTGATTGGAAAATTGAAAATGGCGTTCTCAAAGGGAAGAAGACACCTCCCGCGCCTGGGTTCGACCATGGCCCAGGTATCGTCGTTGGTGAGGATACATGGACGGATTATGTATTCGAGTTGAAGATGAAACTGGATGCGGGAAAACTTGGCGGTCCAATCATCAGGTACATTGACGAAAAGAACTGGTACTGGTTTGAATCCTGGAGGACGCAATTTTATCTCCGTCCTCACGTAAACGGAGAGGACCAGGCTCCCGACCCAATCCCGGAAGCTATGTGGGATAGGAAGAAGGAATTTCAGGATGGCGAGTGGCACACCTACAAAATTGAAGCCAAAGGTGAGGACATCACCGCCTGGTTCGACGGCGAAAAAGTGCTTGATTTCACCTATAACAAGCTCAAGTGGGGGCGTCCCGCTCACCCCGTCAAAGAAGGGCTTTTACGCGGAAAGGTCGGTTTGATGACCTGGACGGGCGATATGGGCATGGCTTCCTTCGATGATGTTAGCATACTGGGGCCTGGAATCCCAGGCGCAACCGTCAATCCGAATGGGCGCCTTAGTATCACATGGGGCGAAATTAAGAGTGTCCAGTAGGCGTCCACACCACGAAATTGTTCCTCTTTAAAAAATGGGGCTTGGGAGTTGTTTCGCATTCTTAGTATATCAAAATTTTTCAATATAGCAGAAGTTTCATCCATACAATCAAGAGAATGGAAGATTGGAAGGATGGATGGTTGGATGAATAGCCTTCTCTACTCTTCCAATCATATTAAAACGCTTGATGTGAGATAAATTAAAGTAAGCCAATGAAATCGTGAAAGTGGGGCATTTTGGAGATATCGATGAAATTTAATGAGATAAAATATCAAGACGCCGCGACGAAGACCTACCTGGGCAGTCCCAGTATCATCCGCCTGGACAACAGCGACTTACTTGCCACCCACGACTATTTTGGCCCAGGTTGTCCTCTAAATCATGAAGGCGAAGAACATCTGACCAGCGTCTATCGTTCCAGCGATGACGGCAAAACCTGGGTCAATGTAACTCACATCGCCAACGCTTTTTGGAGCGGACTTTTCAAACACAAAGGCGCCATCTACTTGCTCGGCACATCGCAACAGTACGGCGCTATCGTGATTCGTCGCAGCGAAGATAACGGCAATACGTGGACGCATCCGAGAGATGAGAAAACTGGTTTGCTTTTCCGGGGATGTCCTTTCCGAGAGCCTCCCAACTATCACTGCGCGCCAGTACCGATACTCAAGAAAAATAGCCGGATTTACCGGGCGTTTGAGGACTGCACTCCGTGTAACTGGGGTACGGGATTTCAGTCTCTCGTCATCTCGGCGGATGAGGACGCTGAACTGCTGGATGCATCCAGTTGGACTATGAGCGACAAAATTCCCTACAACCCAATATGGACGCCAAAAGAGTGGGGAACATTACAACGCCCAGGGTGGCTGGAGGGAAACATAGTGGAAACTCCGAACGGCGAGATATGGAATATTCTCCGCTTCAATTCGACCCCAGTGGTCGATAAAGCTGCTATTATCAAAGTAAGCGATGACGGAAAAAACCTATCTTTTGACCCAAAAAACGGCTTCATCCAATTTCCGGGGGGCATGACCAAATTCACCATTCGTCGGGACCCCTTTACCCAACTGTACTTGACCCTGAGTAACAATAACACTGACCCCAACTGGCCAAGTCAGCGAAATGTTCTCTCACTGCACGCGTCCGATGACCTGATTCACTGGCGGCACAAGAAGACGCTAATGGAAGATGACTCAGGTCTTTCCCATGAAGAATCGATGCGACGGACCGGCTTTCAATATGTGGATTGGCAATTCGATGGCGACGACGTAATCTATATCGTCCGCGTCGCTTACGACGGCGCGCATAATTTCCATGACGCCAACCGTATTACATTTCACAAGCTGGAAAACTTCCGCAGTCTGATTTAGCCGCTAATCATAATTCAATTGAGACTGTTGCATAAATCGCACCACTTCGCGTGTCGCTCGTAAAGCATAGAACATAAATGTTGAATCGGAAGGATGGATGGTTGGATGAATGGGGACATTCCATGACACTAGACACACAGACACCTAGACACCATAAACTCAGAACACCGCTTGGAATTGTGCAACACCCTCATATTTGACCTAAGGCTTGCTGAGCTCATATCACGTTTTACGCATTACGTTTTACGTTCTCAGATATGTGTTAACATTACAGGACTTTAAGAACTAAGCATGAGAATTTCTAAAAAAGCGTTAGTTATCGGCATCCTTTTCGTCGTTATCATCTGTTTTATCGTCTCCTACGCAGAATTAGTCATCACTTACATTCAGATAGGTTTTTTGCAATTGCCGCCCGCTGTTATAGGTGTTTTCTTCTTTCTTGTAGTAGCCAGCCGGTTGCTGAAGAAGCTCACTCACCGTTTCAGACTTACGCAACAAGAACTGATGATGATATACTGCATGATGCTCATCGCGTCGATGATTTCCTCGCGCGGCATGATGGAGAAACTGATTCCCGCTCTTGTAGCAGTGAATTACTACGCCAATGAACCCAACGGTTGGGATAAGCTGTTTTTTCCACACATCAAAAGTTGGTTGGCGCCATTTGACCCGACTAAAAAACCGAGACAATCGATTGTCATCGGATTTTACGAGCATCTTGACCCGAATGAGCCAATTCCTTTTGGCCCATGGGTTAGACCGTTACTAGTATGGGGAGTATTGATACTGCTGATTTTCTTCGGCTTTCTATGTTTGGCGTCTATTCTACGCAGGCAGTGGGTTGATAACGAGAAACTCACTTTCCCGTTAGTACAACTGCCGCTTGAATTTGTCAGAGATGAAGAGACCGGCGGCTTTTTCAAAAATCGCCTGATGTGGTTGGGTTTTGGACTTCCCACCCTGATTTTCACCCTCAACGGATTGCACGGCATCTATCCTTCCGTCCCCTGGTTACGCCTTCAACATAACCTAAACCAATTTTTCACCGAACGCCCTTTTAGTGCGATGTACTATACCCCCGCCTTTATCTCCTTCGCGGCGGTGGGTTTCTTCTACTTGCTACCGACTCAACTGCTTTTTAGCCTATGGGCGTTTTTCATTTTCACCCGCCTGCAGGACATTCTCGCCGCCGCTTTCGGTATGCGCGTGAGTGGAATGCCGCTTTATCCCACCCGGTTGTATATTGGCTATCAGGTAGCCGGCGCTTATCTGGTACTGGTAGTTTATTTTATCTACGTTAGCGGCTCGCACCTAAAGCAAGTATTAAAGCGAGTGTTCACCCAAGAAGCCATTGATGACACAGGAGAATTACTACCCTATCGAGTGGCGTTTTGGGGGTTAATTATAAGTTTTCTGCTGTCAGTTTTATGGTGTTACTATTCCGGTTTAACCTTATGGTTTGCCTTCTTTGAACTGCTGATATACATCGGTTTTGTCGCTGTTGTTATGGCTAGAAGCACTGCTGAAGGCGGTTTGCTGATGACGGAAACTTCATTTCGACCGATTGATTTGTATGTCATGGTAGCTCAGAAAGCGTCCTTGGGCGCATCAAGTTTGACATTTTTATCCTTCTTCGACGCCATCTTCACACGAGACCAAAGGGGGTTAATCTTAACCGGATTTCTCGATGGCTTGAAAATCGCCGATGGTGTGAAGATGAAACGCCGCTCTTTACTCGTCTTCTTTTTCGTCGCGATTATCTTGGCGCTGGTTTGCTCAGCGACCATACATCTCTGGTTGCCGTACCGTCATGGGGCGAATTACATGTACAGCTACGTTTACCGAGGAAATCCACTGTGGGCGTTTTCCGACCACGCGCCAGCCCTTGAAGGATTTAGTACAGAAGTAGGTTGGAGAAGACTCACCTTTTTCATCATCGGCATAATCTTCACCGCTTTCCTCGCTTTCATGCGCACTCTATACTGGTGGTGGCCATTCCATCCGTTAGGCTATGCGCTGTCGGCTTCATGGACGATGATAGTGTTTTGGTTTCCAGTGTTTTTGGCATGGTTGGTCAAATACCCCTTGATGCGATACGGTGGAGTAAGGTTGTATTTAAGAATTCGCCCGTTTTTCTTAGGGATGATATTCGGCGAATTCAGCATGGCGGTGATATGGACTTTAATTAGTTGGATATTTAGAGTGCCGGCGCCGTTCTTTCCGTGGCCTTAAGAAGAGACATGATAATGAACCCTTGACGTGAGTGGTAATCTATGTTAAAATAAGCCTCGCAAGCCTTTAGAACTTGAACGTTTGAACAGAGAACGGCGTGTTGAATTTTGAATCCTTAACGGAAGTCTGGACACTTACCACCAACATTTGAACGCTTCATACGGCTCCATTTTTACCACTTCCACCATCCCAAACCCCGCGCTATTTTTGTTGCCGAAACCACATTCGTAGCCTATCTGGATGTGGTTGTCTAAGGAAAATGGGTAGCCGTTGTGGGGGGCAAAATAGTGGACTCTGAAATGAAATTTAACCACGAAGGCACAAAGACAGAATTTTTCCTTTGTGTTCTTGGTGTCTTTGTGGTTCCAAGAGGGGGAGGAATGAAGAAGCCCTGATAAAGCGGGTTTACAGCAAGTTTAGCCGATGGACGCCTATCTACATTGAGAAAGTTGTAGAAACCCGAGAAAATTGCTATGTTATCCTTTCGTTACAACAAGAGTGAGCGTCCTCCTGCGCCCTATATTGTCCTTGAAATAGCGCGACGGCGCGCTAAATTAGATTCAGGGGTTTTCGCCTGAGAACTTGATAGAGCGATGGCGTATTCATCCCTCAAGGGCAGTTGTAGTGCGAGCATATAGATGATAAATAATAGTTGTAAAAAAAGGATTTAACCACAGAGAACACTGAGAACACAGAGATTCACAGAGTTTTTCTCCTTTTTTCTCTCTCTCT
>DTYX01000556.1 GCA_012961655.1 Candidatus Poribacteria bacterium | reverse complement strand
TTTTCCTATTCGTAAAAAGTCTTTCCCCTCTAAGTTGGATAAAGTTTCCCGCGATGATGGGCGCCTACGCTTTGGCATGGACTGTTGGTTTCTTGAGCGTGATAACGCCTTCGGGATTAGGGGTTCGAGAGGGGATATTAAGCCTCTTGCTTGCTGTATATATGCCGACGGCGACAGCAACTCTAGTCGCTCTGCTTTCACGCATCTGGAGTACCATGGCGGAATTGGTTTTGGTAGGGGTGGCTGTCTTTTTTCGCGGAAAAAGAACGAATGAATTCGTTACTACGATGACTAAATCGCTAACGATTCAAAATGCCATGAAGAATCGCTATTTAGAAAAGCTTGGAAGTCAGGAACATTTACAGGAAAGGCAAGGAAGGGCGGAACTGATAGCTTCTATTTTGTCAAAAGAACTCAAAAAGAGCGCTTTAATTGTGGATGTTGGCGCCGGGAATGGGTTGATTAGGCAATGCCTTTCCGAGAAGTTTAAAAAGCGCATCCTTGGCGTGGAACACCAACTCGAATTTGTCAAAATCAAGGAAGATATATTCATCGCCGACGCCTTGCAACTGCCATTTAGAACAACCGCGGTGGACTTGATGCTTTTGAACAACGTCGTTGAACACATTTTTGAGAAGAAAAGGTTGTTTTGCGAAATTTGGAGAGTTCTTAAGCCAGATGGGTTTGTCTATCTGACGACGGGAAGCCCTTTTCAATTGATGGAACCGCATTACAAACTGCCTTTTCTTTCTTGGTTGCCCAAGCCGCTCGCTGACCGTTACGTTCGATGGACGCGCCGCGGAACAAGCTATCAGCACGTCAAGTTCGTCTCCTATTTTCGATTGCTGAACCTTGCGAATCGTAGCGGTTTTTCCGTTTCAGACATCACCGCCCATGTCCTTAAGCACCATGGGCAGTTATTGCAGTCTCGCTATCAAAAATACCTGCGCTTAGTTCGATTTTTACCTGATAAGTTTTTAAATCCCCTTTTGCATCTCTTTTCGCCCCAATGGTTTATACTGCTGCGGAAACAGGTTAACTGAGCTTGTTTTCCGCTAAATCTACGGATTATGGTCATTTTCATTTTTCCAACTTGTTCAGCAAGTTTATTAACTCAACTGAAGTTTGTAAAGGATTATAAGTTTCACCCGATGGATAGTGGTTTTGAAGTATTGAAACAAGTCTTCTGTTTTGTCCTGCCGAATCAAAGAGGCTTCCGTGCTACAATCTTCGGGGATAAAAAGTGGGAAATACTCCTTGATATGGAACTTTGGCGACCAAAAGGTCATCCACAGCATAATCAAAGAATATACCTGCTCAAATCCCTGTCTTCTACAATGCCAGAAAGCTGCTGTCTGACGTATTGCGCATCGATATTGATATCCTTTTCTCGAAGTTCGGGGGCGCTGAAGGAGATTTCCTCAAACATTTTTTCCATAATTGTATGAAGTCTTCTGGCACCAATATCTTGCATCTGTTGATTCACTTCAAAAGCCATCGCGGCAATTTCATCAATAGCGTCATCAGTGAATGTAACACTGATTCCCTCTGTCTCCAAAAGAGATGTATACTGTTTCACCAGGGCGTTCTTCGGCTCTGTCAGGATTCTCTTGAAATCCTCCGCATCCAAACTGGTCAATTCCACTCTAATTGGAAAACGTCCCTGTAACTCTGGAATCAAATCTGAAGGACTTGAGACATGAAAAGCGCCTGCGGCGATGAAGAGAATATGGTCGGTGCGCACCATTCCATACTTCGTCGCGACGGTACATCCTTCCACAATCGGCAGGATGTCTCGCTGTACACCTTCACGGGAGACGTCCGGCCCGACGCCTTTTGATTCCCGTCCGGCGATTTTATCCAGTTCATCCAGAAAGATAATGCCCGAATTTTCCACC
>DTYX01000555.1 GCA_012961655.1 Candidatus Poribacteria bacterium | reverse complement strand
TGCCGGTCTTTCAAAGAGGCCGGTATCCACCCGAGAGTGGCCAGCGGCGATGGTATACTGGATTGGTTCATGAATCTGCTGGCCAGAACCGGTGGGGCGTCGTTTTACAATGGATTGGTCCAGGGTACCGAAAGTTGGAGAGACCCCAGAGTCATAAAAGCATATGAAATTTTAAGGGACCTCTCAAAGGATTATATATACCCACATCCTTTTGGATTCAACTCACCGATGGCTTGGGTGAGATTGAACAACTGTGAAGCAGCGATGCAGCTCCAGGGTGATTGGGTCAACGGGATGTGGCAGAGAGAATATGGCTACAAGCCGTGTAAGGAATATGATTATTTCCTAATTCCCCCAATAGATCCAAAAATAGGTCAAGTAGCAGTGGTGGGCGGCAACGCTTGGATCATACCAAAAAACACACCCCGGCGCGTTCACGCAAAAACGTTTGTCGAGTACGCTGGCTCACTTGAAGCACATGAATTGATGGCCCGAAACGGTATGGGTATTCTTGCGCACCAAAACGTCCCTAAAAAAGCATATGATAAGATCTCGACTAAATTGCGCGATGAACTTGACAGGGGCCAAACAGTTCCAAA
Source organism: Candidatus Poribacteria bacterium (assembly GCA_012961655.1). GTDB lineage: Bacteria > Poribacteria > WGA-4E > DTYX01 > DTYX01 > DTYX01. The sequence goes on along the minus strand of DTYX01000555.1, from coordinate 2,215 downwards.
CGCTGGCGCTGCGTTTCCCTTGAAAGTATACAGCGTTATTCAGGTGCAAAACATGAAAATAGTGTTAAATCCATCCATCGGAACTGAAGGAATAAAAAATCTGACCACAGAAATCGAGATAGTTGCTAGAGAGCACCACATGCTGAAATCTCTGAATTCCCTTCGAGAGTATTTTTCAATCTAGTTATTTAATAGACTAAAACCTAACTGCTCGTGTCGGACAAACCGAAACGCAAAGTCCGCATTCGTAACACTTGACAGGGTCTACCTTGGCAACTTTACCCATTATACGAATTGCCTCGTATATACAGTATCGCTCACATAGACCGCAAGCGTTACATCTAGAAGCGATTATCTCAACAGGCTTAGGTGTGGTGCGAAGTGGTTGATCCGATAGATGTCGGAGGGCTATCCCCCTGAAATCATTTATGGAATTGTAACCCTTCGCACGCATGAACTTCGCCATCTCGTCCGCCAAAAGACCGTAAATTTTAGGACCCCGGATTATCGCTACAGTGGACACCTGTACAGCTAACGCACCCGCCATGATGTGCTCCACCGCATCTCGTCCTGTGGAAATCCCACCAGAGCCTATCACAGGAATTTTTACCGCGCGCGCGATTTCAGCCACATATCTGACCGCGAACGGTTTGATCGCTGGGCCTGATAACCACCCGTAGCCATGGGGACTACCAAGCATCGGCATCGCGTTTTCTACATCTATTGCCAAACAGGGACCTATTGCATTTATTGCGACTATCCCATCTGCGCCAGCCTCTTCTAATGCTTGTACGAACTGTGCCACTCCAACCACGTTTGGGGATACTTTAACAAAAACTGGGATTTTCACGGCTTCCTTTGCTGCTTTTATCGCGTCTGTGACTGTTGAGACATCGCTCAAGTGATGTGTGGAAAGTTCGAGCGCATCCGCTCCCACCTCTGCAACCTTTGGCGCGATTTTTCGAACGTCTTCCGCGGTATATCCAATACTAACGATCAATGGCAACCCTGTTTCTTTTGCTTTGGGGAGTTCATGCTTGAGCCATTGTTCTAGTGAGAGGTCGCTCCAAAGTTCGGCATTCATCAAACTTTCCCTAACTTTGATGAGACACGGACGAGGCACGCGTGCGGGGACATCGCTTAAAGTTTTTGATACCAATCCACCGGCGCCACCCTTAGCGACTTTTATCAAACTATCACCATTGCGCACGGTTGGACCAGCCGCTGGCATGATTGGGGTCTTAAATTTCAGGCCGCAAATTTCCACAGATAAATCCATTACATCACCGCCCCTTTACCAAGCCAAGTTTTTGCCATATCTTCTCAGTAGACTTCTTGGCCATCTTCGCGACCTCTGCCTCATCCATCGTTTGTATTTTTCGACCAACCATAATGATATTCCCGCCAACAATTACTGTTTCCACATTTCTGCCACCAACTGCGTTTACTATGTGTCCCGCTACATTATCAGACCGCAAGGGTATTGGGGCCGGTGCAGGGTTTAGGATTATGACATCAGCTAGCTTCCCGTGTTCGATTGATCCGAGTTCGTTTTGAAGTCCGTACAGCTCGGCCCCCTTTATTGTCGCCATCTCTAATGTTTCCATAGGTGATAATGCTCTAGGACTATGGGTGGCAACTTTTTGTAAAAGGTATGTGGCCCGGATGTTCTCAAATCCGTCAAAAAAATATCCATCGTCGCCCAACCCTACTGGAATTTCCATAGAAAGCATCTTCATCACAGGTGCAACCCCCACCGCATTTAACATATTACTCATTGGATTATGAGATACCTTCGCACCTCTCTTTTTGATGATTTTCAGTTCGTCATCGTTCACGTGTACGGAGTGTGCCAACACAACGTCGGACCCGAGTAGACCGGTATCGTTCAGCCGTTCGATAGTTCGTTTCCCATGATACTCATAGTTATGATAAACATCGGCTAGCCCCTCCGATGCGTTGGAGGTCACGGGAACCTTATACCGATTTGCCAACTCCCTTGTATACCACAGAAGCTCATCAGAAACTGTAGATGAAGCGTTGATGCTAAACATTCCTTGCACACGATGTATTCGCTCCTTTTTCACTTTTCGAATGAAACGTTCATTTTCTCTTGCGCCCTTCGCTCCTTCGGCGTGGGTACGGCGTTCGGTCGCCTCAAACGCTATTATCCCACGGATTTTTGAGCGTTCGACAGCGAGAGCTACCTTATCGA
>DTYX01000554.1 GCA_012961655.1 Candidatus Poribacteria bacterium | reverse complement strand
TAAAATAATAAGTTTATTGGTTGAAATGTTAAAGGACCCAATCGCTGACGTCCGGAGTTCGGCTAGGTTGGTGCTCACTAAGATAGGGTCAGAGGCTATGAGTGCATTGAGAGACGCTCTTCGTGTAGGGGACCCAGAGCTTAGTGAAGAAGTAGATTGGTGCCTACAGCAGATGAAAAGGATGGCAAATGATAGACTAAATTCTGAAGATTGGCGAAATCGACTGAGAGCTGTGAATGACTTAGGACTGATGATTAGGCCTACCCAAAAGGATGACATTAACAATTTGGGCTCTGCTTTGAATGATAGTCATAAGGAGGTTCGGTTGGCAGTGGTAAAGGCGTTGATTTCGATAGGTTCTTCCAATGTCATACCATTTTTAAAGCAAGCCTTGGATGACCAAGAGGACGAGATTCGAGAAGAGGCTATGGAAGGCCTGGATGATATGAGAACAAAACTCTTGGCTAAGCTAGAAGATGAGGATGTAATGGTCAGAGCTAATGCAGTGAAGACTTTGGGTTTAATTGGCAGAGAGGAGGATATAGAGCAGTTGAAATTAAGCCTTTTGGAGGAGTCCATGTTGGTTCGTGTGGAAGCAGTGAAGGCTGTCAGAGCTATTGGAGGCGAAAAGGTGATAGATGTATTTATAAAGGCTTTGAGCGATAAGTCGGAGAGTGTTAGTAAGGAGGCTGTAGAGGCTTTGAGCGAGATAGGTGAGTTGGCTGTAGAACCCTTAGGCGAGAAATTGCTCACTGGAACCAAATCGGAGCGATATTTAGCCGCTGAAACCCTTGGCATGATGGAAATCAGTCAGGCTGCTGGGCCTTTGAGGGAAGCCGAAGAGAAGGAAGCGGACGAAGAAGTGCGTCAGGTTATTATAAGTGCATTAACAAGGCTTGAGAACGCTATCCCTTCTCTGATAACGAAGCAAAACATGGAACCACCTTTATCTGAAAGGCTCAAAAACTATTTTCAGCTTCAAGATAGCATCAAAAGCGAATATAGGGAAATTACATTTGTTGACGTAGATGTCGTCGGTTCAACAACTCTCAAGGCGGGAGAACCGAAAGAAGCTGTTGTCTATTCATTTGGGCAATATAATCAGATATTAACTAATCTTATACAGAAACATTGTGGTGAAGATTTTAATCATATTGGCGACGAACGAATACTCATGTTTAAAAACCCAGCTGATGCAGTAAAAATGGGGATAGAACTTCAGAATACTCTTGTTGGATTTAATAAAGATAAAACAAGAAATCGGTTGAGCAGACCTTTTAAAATTCGCATTGGAATCAACACAGGTGATTGTTTGATTGATTCAATGCTTAAAAGTTCAAATGTCGCAGAACACACTCTTGATATTGCTTGCCACCTTCAAAAGTATGGTGAACCAGATACAGTATATATTTCAGAAACCACATACTCCAATTTGGAATTGAAAACCCAAAATCAGTTTGAGGGGCCTCTTGAATTTCCAAACGATAATATTAAAATATATATTTACCGCCCCTGATAAATTTAACCCCTTTCGACATCTCCTTCTCACATCTTCTCAAAAATTTCTCCTTTTCTCCTTCAAAAATTGTTCCACCTGCTGTTGGGTGGGCATAGATGGCTCCGCGCCCATGATTGTCACCGCGATAGCCCCCGCTGCGTTAGCATAGACGACAGCTTGTTCCAGTGATTCATCTCTAGCTATAGCTGTCGCTAAAGCGCCGCAGAACGCGTCTCCCGCTGCTGTTGTGTCTGTTACCTCGACGTTGTAAGCCGGAATAGCTTTTGTCATTTCCTGAGTAAGCAGTAACGCGCCGCGTTCGCCGAGAGTGAGTACAACAGCGGACATTCCCTTGTCCAGAAGGACTTTTGCTGCACTCTGAGCGCCCGATTGGTCGAAAACCTCAACTCCAGTCAACATTTCCGTTTCCGTTTCATTTGGTGTAATAACGTCGATGTATTTTAGAAAACTGTCGGGCAATTCTTGTGCAGGGGCTGGATTGAGAATCACCGTAGCGCCCCCGGCGCGGGCGATTTCCGCGGCGCGCTGAGATGACGGAATCGGCACTTCAAGTTGCAACAGTAAAACATCCGCTTCAGAAATCGCTCCTTCAGCTTTATTCACATCCTCGATGCTCAGGCGCATATTGG
>DTYX01000553.1 GCA_012961655.1 Candidatus Poribacteria bacterium | reverse complement strand
CTGCACCGGCGTCTGGCACACCATCATGGGACGTTCTCTGCTGCGCGAGAACGAGGTTACGATGGGCGATGTGTTCAGGGCAAATGGCTACCGAACGGGCATCTTCGGCAAGTGGCACCTGGGGGATAACTACCCCTTCAGACCGCACGACCGGGGCTTCGATGTCGCCTTAGTCCATGGCGGCGGGGGCGTCAGTCAAACGCCCGACTATTGGGGAAACGACTATTTTGACGATACCTATCTGCGCAACGGCAAACCGGAGTCGTTCACCGGTTATTGCACGGATATCTGGTTTGATGAAGCGATGAGGTTTATCGAGGAGAACAGGGGCCGCCCCTTCTTCTGTTACATTCCAACTAATGCGCCGCATGGGCCGTACAATGTCGCCGATTTCTACAGCGCCCCATATCGCGGTCAGGTCCCCGACTATCGCGCGAATTTCTACGGCATGATTACCAATATCGACGACAACATGGGCAGGCTTAGAGCTAAACTCAAAGAACTGGGGCTCGAAGAGAACACTATCCTCATCTGGATGACCGACAACGGAACTTCAGGTGGGTGCGCTCTGGACAAAGACGGATTCGTCAAAGAGGGATACAACGCCTGCCATGATTCTCAGGGTGGATTGTTCCAAATGCGCGGCATGAAAGGCTCGGAATACGAGGGCGGGCATCGCGTGCCCATCTTCATCCACTGGCCCGCTGGCGGCTTCACACAGGGTAGAGACATCAATCAACTCACCGCCAACATCGACGTGCTACCCACTCTCATCGACCTCTGCGGTCTCAATGCCCCAGGAAATGTGAACTTCAATGGTATCAGTCTCAAACCGCTTTTAATGGGACAATTTGAAAATTGGCAAGACCGCGTTGTGGTGGCCGACTCTCAACGCGTCGAGTATCCCATCAAATGGCGCAAAAGCGCAGTTATGACGAAGCGCTGGCGGCTCATCAATGGCGTGGAACTTTACGATATCTTAGCCGACCCAGAACAGAGAAACGATATCGCGGCAGACCACCCCGATGTCGTTCATGAACTGCGGGAACACTATGAACAGTGGTGGGAACTCGTCTCAGCGACTTTTGACGAGGACTGTCCGATTATTATCGGCTCCGAACATGAAGAAATCTCGCGCTTAACCACTCATGACTGGCACGGCGAACAATGCGCATGGAATCAGGGGCAGATTCGACAGGGGCTCGAATGCAATGGCTATTGGATTATCGATATTGCTGAAGATGGCGCCTATGAATTTGAATTGCGACGTTGGCCCAAGGAAGAGGATATAGCCATCACCGCTGGCATCCCCGGTGAGATAACGGATTGGTATCACGGCGGCCGAGCCATCAGCCTTAAAACAGCCCGAATTAAAATTGGCGACCAGGAAGCAACACAATCCATCGACCCCGAGGCAAAGGGCGTTAAATTTACCTTTAATCTGAAAGCAGGGGCCACTAGGCTGCAAACATCTCTTACCGACGCCGGCGGAATGCGGATAGGAGCCTACTATGTTTATGCTAAAAGAGCAAATTAGAACAAAGGTTTAACTATCCCCGGTAGAATAAGCACGGCTACCACAAAGATGAAAGGAGTGTATCTATCTCCAAGTTGAAAGTTTGAGATTAGGTTACTTAAACGATAATTTGTTCTTTGACAACGGCGGGGAAAGGAAGGAAAGGGGTGAAATCTTTCCTTCCCCCGAATTAGACTCGTCCGAGACCAGGCTCGGCATTTTCAATCTCTTCCGCTGTAACCTCCCGTCCAAGATGACTTGATATGTAAACGCCCTCGGTAATAAACGCTGTCTTAAGGGCAATGCCCGCCGTATCGAGTAGTGGCACGCGTCCGAGTTGGGCGGCTATCCAGTGCCGTTGTGAATTAGAAAAGTCAGTCGTCGTCGGGTCGCATTGATGCCAGCGCCAATCGGCTTGCTTCACATCGAACGTGGCGTCCATCTCCATATCCTCCAAGGTGGTAAAGTAAGTCAGCGGCTCAACACGCAAGCCTCCTTTGCTACCGTAGATATAGTCGCTATCAGGATTATCAGACTGGATAGCCCAAGCTTCCTCCATAAGGAAGGTGATACCACCAGCTAAGCGGATGAGGCCCATCCCTAGCTCTTCAACGTCGTAGTTGCTGCTTTGCCGCCTATCCTCGTACATATTTTCCAGTTTTTGATAAGTGGAACCTGAAACGCTAATTAGGTCAGGGTTGTCGAGCAGGAAAATTATTCGCGAGATGTGATACACCGCCATGTCGAGCATAGCTCCGCCGCCCGATGTCGAGCTATTGACAAAAGCTGGCGAGCCGTACCCATCGACAAATGGACGCCCACGGCGGCGGTAATGTACGGCTTTGGCGTAGTAAATATCACCGAGATGGCCCTCTTCAATCAACCGTTTGGCGCCACGGGCGCCGGGAGAATAGATGGTGCCGAGTTGGATGTGCAGCATCTTGCCTAATTCTTTGGCGGTGTCGTACATTTTCTTGGCGTCCAGGTATGTCCAGGACATGGGCTTCTCGCAATAGACATTTTTGCCCGCCTTGAGAGCATCAACGGTTACCGGTCTATGCAGGCGATTATGCAAGCAGACATCCACCGAATCGATGTCGTCGCGCTTGAGCATCTCATGATAATCTGTGTAGACATCAGGTATGTTGTTTTCTTTTGCTACACGTTGTGCTTCTTCCTCTAAGATGTCTACAACGGCGACAATTTCCGCATCGGGAATCTCCTGGTAGCCGCGGATGTGAGATTTACCGATTTGTCCTGTGCCGATAATACCTAAACGTACTTTGTCTTTCATCTTTATTCCTCCAATTATCAAATTCTTTGCTCCCCAAATGTTACTCGACCCACAAACGGTCGAGGGCGTCACGGACTTTAGCGAGTTGAATTGCTACCTCGCTATATTCGTTTCTACCAATGCCCATCTCCTCACTTTCCCTTCTTTATCGCGCCCCAACAGGCGCTTAACTTTCCAGCGGCGCGTATATCAGCAGTGGGGGATTTAGCTTTGTAGTTCGCTTCTATTTCCGCGTCAGTGAGAGCACGGGCATAGATACCGATTTCGTCGATAGTGCCGTCGACAAAATAGTTATCGGCGAAACCATACCTGGCAATGTGGATTGGGTCTTGAGTGTTTTGTCGGATTTTCCCCTCAAAGTCGGTCTCTTTTTCAAATTTACCATTGACGTATAGCTTTACTTTATCGTCATCTAATAGTCCAACAACATAATACCATTCGTCTGATGGATGTTTGAATTTGCCATTGCCAAAAAAATTAACTCGCACTCCTGCTGTATTCCAGAAGGAAACGCCAAAAGTATCCGCATGCCCTCTATCGTCATGTACCAGAGCGTATGCTGCCCGGCTGCCATTTCCATCGTAAAGGATCCAGTTATCTTCGCCGCCATGCGGTTTAATCCACACCGTCAAGGTCACAGAATTATCTTTGAAATCCAGAGATGGGTCACTTGGAATTTCAACCCAATCTTTAACGCCATCGAATTTTAACGCCTCACCAATATTACCTTTAACAATTTGGGGGGCGCCCTTTATTTCGCCATCATTATTTCCCCAAAAATCTTTGACTGTTTTGCCTTCTATATCTGCTTTATCAAAGGTCCACAGGCTTACTAGATCTTTTGTAATAAACTTAGCTTCTGCTGTGTTCACATACCAATCAGCAGTTGCTATAAACACGACTAAAAAAATTGTTGTAAAAATTTTGGACGACATTATTTTGGCCCTCCTAATGTTTAGTATTACTTTGTCAATTAGGATATGTCGTTGCAAAGGCTCCTGTAGTCTAGGGCTTCATGCCCGTCGACTGTTCGGACAAACGCCCATAAAAGGTTTTGCTACTGCCCTAAGGGTTAAATATTTTACCAGAGTGTGGCGATGAAAGCAACTGAATTTCTGAAAGCAAGTCGGAAATTCCCAGAAACCCGTTTTCTCAGAGAAAACGGGTTTTTGATTGATTCCCTCTAACAGCCTCGATGCTCGTGCGGACTGAAGCGTAAAATTCCCGAAGTCTTGGGACTTCGGCTACAAAAAATCT
>DTYX01000552.1 GCA_012961655.1 Candidatus Poribacteria bacterium | reverse complement strand
TAAATTATCGAAGTAATCCTTAGCGTTGTGATAAATCACCACGCTTTCAAATTTTCGGGTCAGTCCAGTGTAAATATTATCTTGACTCTCTTCTTACACTTATGTTATAATTTCAAGATATTTCGTATACGATGATTTTATATATCGAATACGAAATATTTTCTTAACATCTTTATCATCATTTTTTAACATTTTCATCACCAGTGTCTGTTTTCGCCGCAATACCAAATCTGTGTTTTGAGCGTAATTCCTCTTTAACGGTGAAAGCGAAAGCGGCGGAAACGAAAAGGAATGTTCTCAATGGAAACGCATACGGACAAAGCACGTTTAATTATGAAAGTTATGAAATCGGCACAGGATACGGTAAACGCTCGTTACATGCAGCATCTATTGCCTCACCAACTAACAGTTGCGCAATTCAAAACCCTTCAACACCTATACTGGAATAAGGAGAAAGGAGGCATGACAATCGGGGAGTTAAGCGAACATATAGGCCTCGCCAACAGCACGGTCTCAAGCATTGTTGATAGATTGGAACGGGATGATTGGACGGAACGCAGACGCAGCGACGATGACCGCCGCAAGATTAAAGTGATTTTGACCGACCAGGCTGTCGAGTTATTCCGTCAAGCGCCTAAGGATGCTGAAGAGTTTTGGAGCAATACGATAGGCCGACTAAGCGATGAGGAACAGGATGCTTTGGTAGAGAGTCTTATAAAACTGAAAGATGTGATGGAAAAGCCAGTATGGCCGAGCTTTGAACAACTACATCCGAAATCGGAGAGATATACACAAGAACGGATACATGCCGACCTTGAAGAGATATTTTCGTTAGAATTGGGTTTTATCGGCAAATGTCTTGTACTAGCTGAAATGGCCGAAGAGATAAGTCAACCAGAAGTAGCCGCGTATCTGAGGCAGGTGGCTTCTGAGGAGATTACTCATGCATTATCAGCGGCGAAACTGTTGGGGAGAAACGCAGATATTAAAAGAAATCTCATTGAATTAGCAAAAGAGAAATTAAATTCTAAGGAGATAAGAGAGAATTTAACCAAGATTGTTACGGCAGAGAAAAACTCGGAGATTCTAGATTTCCTCTCAAAGATAGCTGCAGATGAAGCGAACCATAAACGTTGGTTCAAAATGTTGTTGCGTCGAATCAAAACTGAGTAACGGAATGTTGTACTCATTTTTAACATAAGCCAAACCCGTTTTCTCATTGAAGAGGGATAAAATATGCCAGTTATAGTGCCACATCTCATAGTGGAAGTTTTTGAAGATACATGGTTTAGAGGCAGAAAAGGCACTGTTGTTAAACCGACAGCGTTTACAAAAGATATCGGTTTTCATAACAACATTTCGTCTTTAAGAATTTATAAAGGTCCCGCCTTTGAACGGAATCCTAAGTATAAAGCGATATTTTACGAGGACATCAATTTTCAAGGTCGGCGTTTGGTTTTGGGCCCCGGTTACTACGGCGATATCAATGATGTCGCGCTTAAATTTGGTGATAAGATTTCATCCATTAACTTTGCTCCGATGCAGGAAGAATCAGGGCCTCAGTGGGGCAGCATTCCCCTAATTGTTGAAGTGTTCCGCGACGTAGATTTTAAAGGTAGACGCGCGCTGGTGTTGCGTGACGTTCCAAACACTTCATTAATTGGATTACAAGATTCCATCTCCTCGGTGCGAATCTCCAAGGGACCTGAATATCCGGCGGCGGGTTGTGCGGTAATCTTCTATGCGGAACCTGACTTTGGCGGCGCCTCTTTGGCTATTAAAATAAGTCCTGAAGATTATCGGAAAAACATTCCGAACTTACATATCCTTCCGAATAATTTTGGCGATAAAATTTCATCTATAAAAGTAGAAGGTTGGTCATCAGCGGGAGAATTCACTCAGGTTGTTTTTCAAGAAGAATTTAATGGCGCCAGTGTAAGACCAGAACTAATGTGGCTTGACCAGGCGGGAGGCGGTTCCTGGCAGGAATATCAGGGATATTTAATCATGCGTGCTGAACCGGGGTTGGATTTGCGGCGCGGGGAGAATTTCGATGCCCCAAGATTGGTAATGGACATCTCCGATGATTTTAGCATTGAAACGCGGATTCATGTCAGCACAAATCTCGAAGAGCATGGAGGGTTAATCGTTTGGAGAAATGAATCGAGTTTCTTGAGGTTGGAGAAGACATCGGGCGCTCATCCTTACAAAGGCGATGTTGTCTTTGAAGGACACCATTGGCGTCCGACACTGATTGGCAGAGTAAGGGGAATGCGACGTACAAGGGAGTTATATCTGCGCATAGAACGCCGCGGCAACGAATTTTCCGGATATGCAAGCGCTGATGGCGTCAACTGGATTTCATCCGGCACAACGGTGATGGGAATGGGTGAGAATCTGGAAGTAGGATTGTTCGCCGCGAGCCCAGGTGAAAAGGAGAAAGCGAAACCCACAGTAACGCGATTTGATTACCTCCGAGTTTTACGCAGGAAAGGCGAAGCAAAGCGATACGAGGATTTTCGACAAGAATCACCTGGTCAATTATCCGAGACAGAGCGCTTAGCGACTTTGCGCTCACTGACGTCCTAAATCAAAATTGTTTGAACTTTGAACGGTGATTTGGAGTTAAGTAAGTTCTATTGGAAACCGCAGGCGAGGACGCCTGCTAGAGCAGAGCTGGGAGATTGTAGTAGCGCAATTCATTGCGCGTCAGTCCGGTACGAAGTGATGGCAACTTAGAGGGTGTCTGAAAAGTCCATAGACCAGAAATTTGTACCCGAATTCTGGTGAATTCGGCTACTTGTACTTCAGGTGTTGGGGTAATGGAGTAATGGGGTAAAGACCTGTGATAACTAAGTTTTTACCCCAACACCCCAAACCCCCAATACC
>DTYX01000551.1 GCA_012961655.1 Candidatus Poribacteria bacterium | reverse complement strand
TTCGCTTCGCTCACCGACGACTCCGTCTTACGGGTCAAAGTCAGCAAAAGAAGGGTAAGAAATAAGATATTAAATGAGCTTTATCCTCCCGAAGCTGACCCAGATGACATCCTCTACGACCAGGAGCGCTTCGGCTCGCCTGAACCGCCGAGATTGCTGATTATAGTCGAAAAAGAAGATGACTGGACGTTCCTCCACACGCAAAGCGGCGGTTATCCTTCAGTTTGGAGCTTCGGTGTGAGGTCCGATTGGGAAGCCGAACGCCCAATCTCACGTGGGACGATATTTTCAGACCAACTTATCTATCGTCCCGGCGATACGGTGCAGATGAAGGGGATATCCCGCTATCTGCTCTACGGCAAGCTGTTTAACGGTCAGGGTCTGGAATATACGATAAAACTGCGCGACCCAAGAGGCGCCGAAAAGGAGATTGGCAAAGTCAAGGTCAATGAGTTTGGAACGTTCCATTTTGAGATACCCACCAAAAAGGGACAGGCATTGGGACACTATGAGGTCGTGGCTGAAACGCCTCATCCCTCATTGAGGTTCAGAGGTCAGTTCCGATTGGCTGAATTCAGAGTGCCGGAGTTTAAAGTAACGATGGATGTGGATAAAAAGATTGCCATACCAGCAGAACCAATCAACATCTCCTGGGATGGACAATACTATTTTGGCGCGCCGATGTCGGAGGCAAAATCTTCGCTTAATATCACCCGCAGACGCACTTATTTTAGACCGAACGGTTGGGACGAATTCTCTTTCGGTGTGCCAGAATATCTGGACGACAGAAAAGTCTCTCTCAGCAGCGCGTACCTCAGAGAGACCATCAATCTTGATAAACAAGGCAAAGCATCCAAAACGATAGAACTGCGCCCTGAAGATGTGCCTTTTCCCATGACTTACAATTGTGATGTGGAAGTAGAAGATGTCTCTAAACAGACCTCTTCCGCCAACAAAAATATCACCCTGCTGCCGGATAAACGGTTGGTGGGGATAAAGCTCTCCAACTGGATTGTGGCAAAAAAAGACGAGTTAGAAGCCGCGGTAATAGTCTCTTCTCCTGAAGGTGAGCCGCTCGCCGACATCCCCATTAACGTCAAACTGATAAAGCGAGAATGGCACAGCGTGAAGACGGAAACCGCCGAGGGCAAATTTAGGATTGAGCGTACTGTGGTCAAAAAGGTTTTACAGACAAAAGAGCTCATCAGCGCTAAAGAGCCCGTTTCAGTAACCTTGACCCCCGAAGAAGCGGGCTCTTTTATGGTACTAGCGGAGTTGAGGGATGAGCCGGATAGCGGAACGTCCGCCGCCACTTCTCTCTGGGTCGCCGGAGAAGATTACGCGCCGTGGGAGGAGACGGGAGAGGACAAGTTAGAGATTATCATGGACAAAAAGGAATATAAAGTGGGAGATGAAGCAGTGGCTTTTATAAAATCGCCTTTCCCCGACGCCGAGCTCTTCTTCACCGTCTGCCGCGAAAAGATATTCCTAAAAGATATAAGAAAAATCAGAGGCAGCGGATACACCTATCGCTTTCGGGTAACCGAAGAGATGTTGCCCAACGCTTATGTGGGAGCGGCGCTTTATCGGTTGGGAGAACCCCTCGTCCCAGTAGAAGAGGAGAAAGGGAAGCATATCGAAAAGATCGGTTTTGTTCCCTTCAGCGTCTCTATCTCCGACAAATATCTCAAGGTCGAGGTTAAACCGGAGCAAAAGAAGATACGACCGTCGGAAGAACTGACGGTGGATATTGCGGTTACACGCTCTGAAAGGACAGAAAACGGAACACGCAATACGCAAAACGCAATACGCAATCAAAAAAGCGAGTTGACCGTCATGGTCGTTGATGAAGCGATTTTGGACTTGACCGGATATGCTCCGCCCGATTTGGTAAAGATTGTATATGCCGAGAGAGGTTTGTCAGTTAGGGTAAACGACAACCGTCCATTTATTATCACTAAAGAGCAATTGCTGCAGAAAGGCACGGGTTACAGCGGCGGGCTTATGGAGGCGATAGCGCAGCCTCGGATTCGAAAGGAATTTCTCAAATTAGCCTATTACAACCCCCACCTCGTAACAGATGAAAATGGACACGCTAATTTTAGTTTCAAGGTCCCCGATAACTTAACTACCTGGAAGATTATGGTCGTATCCGTCGGCAAAGATGACCTCTTCGGCTATGGCGACGAAAAAGTGGTAGTCAGCCAGCCGTTTATCCTGCGGACGGTCTTGCCGAGATTCGCCAGAATTGGAGATGAATTTCGCTCCGGCGTAGCGGTAACCAACTTGACCGAAGGCGATGGCGAGATAAAAGTGTCAGCGGAGATATTACGAATTACGAATTATGAAAGTCCCATAATTTTCAAGGATAGTGAAACAAAGGTAAAGATGGAAGAGATGGGACAGACCATCAAAGCTGGAGAGTCCAAGACTGTGCTTTTCCCTTTCAGAGCCAAAAGACCTGGCACAGCTTCGTTTCGCTTTACAGCCTATTTTGACGGCGTCTATGACGGGCAAAAGATAAACGAGTCGGACGCCGTAGAGACATCCCTTGAGGCGCAGGATGTTTTAGCAACGGAAACCGTGGTGGCGGTTGGCGAAACAGAAGGGAAGTACAAACAACAGACCAAAATTGATGATACGGTCAGAAAGGACACGGGTGGCTTAAAAATCATCCTCTCCAGCACCGCTTTGACCGACATCGGCGAAGGGGCTGAATATTTAGTTAAGTATCCCTACGGCTGTCTGGAACAGACGCTGAGCCGCCTGTTGGCTCTCATCCAGTTGAAATTTCTGTCGGATAGATACGGTTTTTCTTTGGAAGCGGTGAAACCGGTCGATGAGGTGATTAACGCTAATATCGGGAAGGTACTGCTGATGCAGAACACCGACGGCGGATTTAAGTTCTGGCCGACAAGTGAAAAATCCGCTTGCTATCTGTCGCCTTACGTCGCTTATCTATTCAAAAGATGTCAACAACTCGGCTATGAAACTCCCCAAGAGACTATCGACAAATTATCGGAGTTTCTGGATAAGACGTTAAGAGAGCCTTGCTATCAGTTTTGGTCCTGGCGAGCGTTGGCTGAATACAGGATAAATATTCTCCTTGGCATGCACTATTTAGGGCGACACGACGAAACCTACTTTGAGGAATACTTCAATCGCCGAAATGATTTAAGTTACGGGGCGCAGATAAGTTTAGCTTATCTGCTGTTTCAATCGCCGAACTGGAAAAGCGAAGCGCATAAAATGTTGGAAGAGATTAAAAACGGCATGTTCATCACTGCCCAGACCGCCCATTTTGAGAGCCCCAGAGAACTGCCTCCCTCATGGCTATTTATGTATTCGCCGGTGATAACTACCGCTGAAGGGATAAAACTCCTCTTAGAGATGGAGCCCGATAGCGAATATATCGCCAAGATGGCGAGATACATCTTGAACGCCAGAAAGAACGGTCGCTGGCGAAACACCTATGAAAACGCCCGCGCCATAGACGCTCTGGTGGAAATCTCGTTGAAGAGAGAAGCCGAACCACCCGACTACACCGCCAAAATATTTGTCGCCTCAAGAGAGGTGGTAAACTATATGTTCAAAGGTTACACCTATAAACCGTATGAAAAGTTTCTGCCGATAGCCGATTTGCCGGAAGGGCCAAATGACATCGTTATCTCAAAAGAAGGCAATGGACATCTCTATTATCTCCTCAGTTACTCCTACCGGTTAAAAGGTCCCCAACCGGCTCGGATGGAGGGTTTTTCCATCAAGAGAACGGTTAAAAATAAAGAGACAGGACAGGTTATAGCCATCTATGAACAAGAACCGCCTGAACAAGTTGAAATCAACGCCGGCGATGTTTTGGAAGTTGAATTGGAATTTTCAGTTCCTCAAACGGGTTATCATCTGGTCATCGACGATGCCATTCCGGCTGGATTAGAAGCGATTGACACCTCGTTAAAAACCACCTCCACCAGATACCAGATGACCTCTTACCAGAGAGCCAATCGCGGTTACGATGACGCTTTCGGTTACTGGGGCAATCCCATCAACCACACCGAACTACATGATGACCGGGTCGCCCTTTTTGCGGACGCTATTCGACCGGGCAGATACAGATATAGATATCTATTGCGAGCCACATCATCCGGCGCGTTCTTCTGGCCAGGTGCAAAGGCGTTTTTGATGTATGAGCCGGAGCAATTCGGCACAAGCGCTGAAGGGGTGGTTTCGGTGAAATGACTGCTACACTGACGATATATTTGACCCATGTAGTCTGGCAGATGTTCAAACGGTACAGCAAAAAGCGGCTGCGTAAAGTACGCTCGAATCAGATTATCCAGGCTTATGAGGCGCGGGAAGAGTGGTTGGAGAGCTATGAAGATATGGCTTCGCGCGGTTACTTCGTGAACCGCTTCGCTTCGTTCACCGCCTGCCCTCGAGATTAGGTGGAGAATTAATGGCGATGGACATGAGCATGTTGTCTCTCCACTTCGATTTCCATTAAGTCAGAAGCTAAAATAATTTCAGGGAATATTGCCTGAAATGCAGGTAGGAATTTTTCCAATTCGGTATAACGTGGGCTAAAATGAGTTAAAACCAATCTTTTCACTCCTGTTTTACGAGCCAGTTCCGCCGCTTCCCGCCAGGTTGAATGCCCTGTTCTACGGGCGAGAGTTTGATGTTCATCGGAGAAAAAAGTGCCGTCGTAAATCAACACGTCCGCTTCGGAAGCCAATTTCTCCGCATTTTCACATGGACTGGTATCGAGACAGTAGGCAACGCGACGGCCCTTTCTCGGCGGTCCCAAAATGTCATCTGGGGATATTCGTGTACCATTATCAAGGACAACCTCTTCACCGAGTTGAATTTGAGAGCGTATTGGTCCGGCTGGAATACCTAATTGTTCCGCTTTTTCTACATTGAATCTTCCTGGCCTATCCTTTTCGACCAATACGTAGCCGAGAGTAAAGATTCGGTGTTCCAACGGGGCGCAGGCGACGTAATAATTTTTTTCATCGCAGATAACGCCACCGGAGATTTCATTAATCACCAGTTCATATCTGATGCGCGCTTGCATGAGACGTATCGACGTTTGGACGTATTCCTCCAAACCTGTTGGCCCGTAAAGAAACAGTGGAGAATCCCGACCTCCTACTTGAAGAGACATCAAAACACCCAATAGCCCAATGATATGGTCGCCATGCAGATGTGAGATAAAAATTCGTCTCAGCGCCCCCCAGCGGAGACCCGCCTTTCGAAGTTGCATCTGCGAGCCTTCGCCGCAATCGAAAAGAAAAGTTTCCCCATCATATACAACCGCGGTTGCTGACAAACGACGTTTTGGGGTTGGAACGCCTGAAGCTGTGCCTAAAAAAATGATCCGCATTATCTATTCTCCCCAAATCAGCGCTCGCCATAGTTTTTGTTGATGAACATAGCGAGTAGTATCGGCAAGTTTAATCTTGGTAGGTTATTGACAAAACTGGACATCTAATCAGAATATCTCTTTCTCATAAAAACAGATCTTACGATTTGAATAATACCATCAAGCTTTGGGAGGTTTGCTACTTGTTTCGTCACTTCTCTTGAGGATTTCGCCGTTAAGTTTAGCATGTTCAATCTGTTTTGTCAAGGTAAAAACCCACGCTTCCAAAGTAACTCGATCTTTCGGAATTAAACTTTTAGCTCTTTTGATGCGAACATAACTATCAGGCGCGCCAGTGAATTCCAACGCGGAATCATATTTGCCTTCTTTTACCCAGACTGTTTTGTTAATATCGCCGCGATTCTCGTTTCCAGAGATGTCATGCGCTATATTACCCTTGCCCTCCTCAAAGGAAAGGTATAGGTTTGCGGTAAAAATCAAAGAGGTAAATATGAAAACTACTTTGACCTTCATTTTGTAGGCAATGCTTCATTTGAAATTCTGGCGGAGCTAACGTTACTTCACAACTCACTTTTGGTGCCGAAAAACAAGATACTGGACCCCACCGGCGGTATGAGAGTGGACTTTAGCAACCCTATTCGACTGGATGAGGGTTTGCATAAGATTAGTTTGGAATTTGAGTGGCGCGGTGGTCAGCCTGTGATACGGGGGCAGCTCAAATGGACTTACGCAATTGTGGATGGAAGTCAAATACAATTTTGCAAACTTCAACAGAGCAAACGGTATCCGATTACTACATGTTGCTCCTCAAGTCTCTTGCGCTGCTCCACGATGGACATACTCGAATCAATCTTTCCGAAGAAGTAATACTTCAACTGGGACATCCTCCAGTAAAGATCCGACCCATCGAAGGCAAAGCCATTATCGTTGACATAAAAGACGACGATGAACTACAAAAAGAGCATATTCAGATAGGCTCCGAAATTGTAAAGATTGACGGCTATTCCGTGCCGGATGTACTTGCAAAGGACGTTTATCCGTATATATGTGCTTCTACACAACAGGCTTTGGAGGACGAGGGGTATAATTTTCTACTGATAGGAAATAGAGGAACCAAAGTTTCAATTGACATCCGTGATGTCCAAGGACAAATCCGAACTGTTACGCTCACGAGAAACAAATCCCTCGGAAGCCATGTGATGTGGACCTTCGGTTTCAGGCAACCGTTGGAACACAAAATAATCGATGATGACATCGCCTACTTCGCGCTAAATACATTCGGAGAATCCGAGATACGACAGTTCGATTGCGCATAAGACGCGGATATCTGAAACTCTGCACGCCTGAAGGCGCCC
>DTYX01000550.1 GCA_012961655.1 Candidatus Poribacteria bacterium | reverse complement strand
TCCATCATATTTTGCAGACCGCCTTCTTTATTCCGCCCCCCAACGCCCCAAAACATATAATCGGCATGATTCAAAATCATGTCGCCATCAGTGGTTTCAATCCAGTTTTCAGCGACGGAGCCATCTGGTTCAGCATTTCCACCAGCGTAAACAGCCGGAGGAATATCTCCGTATATAACCAACACGTCCACCGACCCATCACCCGCTGTTGACTGCATCCAGCTTTTGACGGCATTTTCATCTTCGGTAATCTCAGCGGGGATGCCTTCTCCGTCAAGCAGGCCTTTGCATATATCAGCCTCCTCATCTACCATTGCTTTATCTATCCATTGAAATGTGCCGGTATATAGCATCACTTCTCTTGCAGCAAAGGCAGATGTTGCGCCCACAATAAGGATCACGACGAGGCTTAAGTAAATTAAACTTTTCACGGAAAACCTCCTTATATGTTATTTTTAGTCGAACGTATTTCTAAATCTCTAAGAGACCCGTTTTCTCCGAGAAAACGGGTCTCTTAGTCTGAACGTTTAATAGCCCCCCAGGTGCTTGATAATTTGTCTTGAGGGTCAACATATTTAGCCGCTTCTTTATAGATGTAATTGATAATAATCTCTGACGCTACTTCTCCTTTGGGATTCTTTTCGCTCGCGGTTTGATAGGCGATGCACAATCGACCGAGATTGCCATCCCGAACGATGACGGGGTCGGCGCGAGTGCCCTTATCATCCCCTGAGTTACTGGCAAAAACTTTTTCTATCTTCCAGTTGTCGGCAAGTTGGTCAAGATGGAATGGTCTATCAGTATTGTAATCCTTCAAACTTGGCGTATATTTTTTCCCATCTGCGGTAACCTTCATCGGTGTGTCATCATCCCACATCACGATACCGGGGATATCCATCATATTTTGCAGACCGCCTTCTTTATTCCGCCCACCAACGCCCCAGAACATATAATCAGCGTGGTTGAGGTACATATCGCCATCTTTGGTTTCAATCCACTTTTCGGCGAGAGAACCGTCCGGTTTGGCATTGCCGCCGGGATAGATGGAAGGGGGGATGTCCCCATACATGATGAATACATCAAGTTTGCCGTTATCTGTCGTCGCCTTAATCCAATCGGCTGCCTTGTTCTGGTCAGGCTCGACTTGGACGGGGATTTTGGCTTCTTTCAACAGCTTCTCGCAAGTTGTTGATTCGGCATTGACCATTCCCGCGTCTATCCATTGAAACGTTCCCGTGTATATAAGCACCTCTCCTCGCTGCTGAGCGAATAGCGCACTTTCCATTACCACCCAAAAGAGCAGAACAATGAAACTAGAATGTAACCAGCGATTTTTCACTGTGATTGTGTAACCTCCTCCTATATTTTCTTTGAAACTAAACAAAAAAACGCTTGTCAATCACAACAGAATTAAATTGTCAGGCATTTTCGCTAACACATAGAACATGATAGCCATCGCCAGATCTAGGTTAAATTAATAATATCATAATATTTTCTCTTTGTCAATGACTTTTTTCTGTGACTTTTTCGCACTCACAGAAATTCCCCCATGAGAAGAAATTCGTAGCCGAAGTCGCAAGACTTCGGGAATT
>DTYX01000549.1 GCA_012961655.1 Candidatus Poribacteria bacterium | reverse complement strand
GGTTATTTCTCAGAGTGAAAAAACTCTGTAAAAATCTATATTCTTCTGCTACAATATTTTCGTTCATAAATGTAGTCTTTTTGGAAATGTTTTCTGTTGACATGTTAGTCATGGAATAAGCTGTTTTTGTTCTCTTTCCGCAATTTCATGCAACTTGAACTTCCCCACCAATCTTTACCCACTTATATTCCGCATCCATCTTGCATAATTGTTCACGGATGGATTGGCGCATAGCGATGCTTGGGGAGACACAGTAGGTATAAAACTCGTCTGATGTTTGATTCAAATCTGGGAATAGCAGTCTGAGATAGCCTGCGGTGAGTCTCTCAATAGCTTTTTTATCCCTCATGTCGTCTGTGCCGGTGAGGAATAGATGCGCTTGAACGTATTCGCTGTAGCCTCCTTTCTCGCGCAAGGCATGGAGCACCTCCGCGAAGAAATCTGCTTTGAAGCCGATCCCCTGAGCAGGAGAACTGGTGGTGATTCGGGGCAACTGCCAGCCTGGGAGTATACCATGCAACCTGTCAATGAAGGCGCTCTCTTGCAGAAACGAGGGGAGGTTTAAAAAAAGTATCGGCTCCCTTGGATTGCCCGCAGAATCAATGGGGATGTTCCCTAACAAAACCAACCCGGCGTCAGCGCTTGCCATCTGGCGTCCGCGAGTGTAACGCCCCGATTCCAAATAGTCTTTCAAAACACCAATCACCTCGCCGGGGTTATTGAAGGATATGGTTTGCGCTTCATCTAAGACAACTACATCATATTGTGTCAAAAGCCCCGGTGTGTTGTTCTGTAAGTTATAAAACAGCACCGGGGCTGAAATCATGCCTCCGCTTACAACCCGCACGTACTTAGAAAGATTTTGATAGACAAATGATTTACCAGTGCTTTTCGGCGCCAGTTCAATCAAGTTGACGCGCGGTTCCACGATGGGGATGAGGCGCGTCAAAAGCAAAAGCTGTCCTTGAGGAGTATAGGCATGAGGATTGTAGCCCATGCTGTTGACCAAAAGAGAGCGCCACTCGTTGAGTGTAAATTGACTGCGCTGCTTTATGTAATAGTCAATGTCTAACTGTGCCACTTGCATCGGCTTGAAATCCACAAGCCAAACTTCTCCAGAATAACGTCCTGACTCGGGGTCAGGCGGGTGGTACGTCAGCTTACCTGCTCCCCACATTCCACCGCCCAATAGGTTTGGATAGCGTTGGACGAGATGCCGTTCGATGAACCCGCCTTCGTCTATGGAGGGGATTTTCAGCCGAAGAATATTGCTTCTTAAATCAACGTTGACGCTGAACTGGTCAAGTAAAGTCACTTGCTCGCCGCTTGAGAGACGATTCTTAATCGCTTCTTTGTCCTCTTTCCGCGGCAGATGTTGGGCAATGAACCGATTGATATTCGCAAGGGCATCTTCTTGAAGCTGTCCATCGGGACAAAATCGGTCTAAAATCCACTCTGCAACAAAGGTTGGGATGCTTCTGGCATGCATTCCGGATGAGAGGAAGAGGCTTTTGTCTATGCAAACCTCTCCGAAGATTTCTTTGGCTTTATTTTGAAATTTGTCGGGTGTCTCTCTCTCACTCATCAAACATCTCTCCAAACTCGTCTAAATCTGTTCGGTATAGTTCATGTACCTTTAGAGCAAAGCTGGCTACCTGCCGTTTTTCAACGCCGCCCACGCTATAGGAGGTAGTCAGCTCCACCTCTGCTACCCCATCTTTGACAGGATACTTCTCCTGCAATCGGATTTCCAGTTCCTCTGTTTCAATCCTCGTAGTAGGAGGTATGCGAGTGAGCTTGGTATGAATTCCGAATTTGGGAAGGAATATTTCAAGGCTCGTTATAGCAAGTGAAAAGGGGTTGTCCACCGCCAATCTGAACGATTGTATCCTGCCACGCCTGACCGGTTCCGATATGTGTGCGAAGGAAAGAAGCAATTCCGTTGGGACTGAACCGGGCTGAAAGACAATCATGGGGATAATAGTTTCCTCTGGAGTAAACCCGCCGTGTGTATACCCCCCGGGCTTCCTTTCAATAAATCGTTCGCCTTTAGCGACGGCATAAGTCTCCGGTAATCCAAATGAATCCGCCGAGAGCACAAACCAATCATGTTGATTAAGCGCAGATGTATCTGCGATGCGGATAAACCGGCGGTGTTGTTCAAAGGTTTCGTCAAGTTTAGCCGAAGGCGGCACATCCAGTTTTACAGCGTTTTCCGATAGCGATGTACTGCCGTGGTCAGTAGAAACGAACACGTATGCATCTCCTAATTGCCCCAATACCTCCATAGCCTCTTCAACCTTCCCGGCGAGATAATTCAGTTGGGTTTCTATTTCAAATTGGCGATTTGTCAGCCGGTGTTCAGGCCTATGAGCAATTTCATCAAGCCGGTTGTAGATGAGCAGGTAAATTTGCGCTGGACTCTGGATAGCTTCAGGAAGTTTGTCAACCTGTTCAACGATTTCAACTTCATATCCCCTTTTACGCCAACTCTCCATAAAGGGTGTTGTGTCATCGTTTGATATATCGATTTGAGATGGCAGTTGGCCCGCTAAAGCGGCTTTCCGCGATATGGAAGTAACGCTGGGCAGCATAGCGAATGTGTATTGGGGTTCGCAAGCAAGAACCATCCTGTGGTTGGTGAAGGCTTTCAAGGCAATTCAACCGGGTCAAGCTGTTGACCGATTTCACCGGAGCTCGCCTTCAAATTCTCCGCAGCTTTCAGGTCTAACGCTGTCTCGGTCAAGTGTACTGGTTGCTTGGGCACGGCGATAATTAATTGGGAATGTTCCAGGTCGCGGGCTTGGTTGAGGCAATCCTTTGCGTTTTTTAATTCAGCTTCCGAATCTGCCAAAACATAAAGCACCAACAAGTCACCCTCATATTTTCCCCTATCTGGATAATACCAATTCTCAATTCTATCCAGAAAAGGCTTAGGATTAGACAGCGAACTAGCGGCGATATAATCACAGGCGGCTTGCCGTTTGACGAAGTGAGCTTCCTCATACTTCCTAGCGGGAATAGATTCGGGTGGGACTTTTTCTTTGACAAACGCCCGCCAATCAAAGTCTCCTTCCAATATCTTCTGCCGTTCCTTCTGCACAGCTTCCCTGACCGAAATATCCCCTGCTCCTCTGGGGAGTTCGTAGTGTCCCGTTGCGCGTCGAAACCGCAGCACCTCTTTTTCATGGGCTAATTCCTCAAGGATGTCGTAAATCTCCTGCTTTTTTGATGTGAGGACGTGCAAAGCCTCGGCGATGATTTCCTTCGTTGGAGGCAGGCTGGGATGTCCCAAAATCATCAGGACAGCCACACTGTTTATGATTCGCACTGCTTGCGGATTTTTCCCTACATCTGCCAGAGCATTGTCGCGGCTTGGCATGATAGCCTTGTATTCATCGTGGCGTCTGATAGCAGGGTCGAAGTAATGGATAAGATTGTCCAGCGTATACAGGTTCAAACGTCCATCAGGCGTAAAAATGGAACTATCCCCTACAAAATAACGCAGCCCATTTTCATCGTCGTCTCCCAAAAAGGTGAAGAGTGTTCTGTGAGATTGTCCAACCCGGTCGGAAAGAAATGGCAAGGCGAAGGTAGTGTAGGGGTGCAACGGATAGGCGCCCCGCAAAAGTATTTGTTCTATCCACTGCGTCGTTTTGTTGGAATAGAGGTTTCGCTCTATAACTTCGTCCGATAGGATGTTGAAATCACCCCGATGTTCAATTTCCGTCCACATAGGATTAGCCCTATCTTTGGTGATGATGGCATGGATGAGTTCTTCCATTTCATGTTCGCCAGAACTAACGCTGAGCGTATGTTCTCCGCTGGTAAATCTTCCATAAATCTTCTTCCACTCTTCCTGACTGCGCCTCCCTCTAGCATAATCCGCTATCGTCTGATGTGCAATCACCATGAAATGACATTGTTCCTCGACAGTACGCTTGCAATATTCTGCGAACTTTTGTAAATT
Organism: Candidatus Poribacteria bacterium; assembly: GCA_012961655.1. Taxonomy (GTDB): domain Bacteria; phylum Poribacteria; class WGA-4E; order DTYX01; family DTYX01; genus DTYX01. The sequence goes on along the minus strand of DTYX01000549.1, from coordinate 847 downwards.
CTGAGCATCAAAACTCTCTGGCGCATTCGCCATCTCAGAGAGATAACGCCCAAATTCATCGTAGATGATGAATATGCCCGCCCACTCTCCCGTCCTTCGTAAGTGTTTTATTGTATCTGTAAAAACGTCCTTCGGGGCGGAATACGCTATCGGCTCAAATGTTGCTCCATAGGCAACCTCTTTATGAACTTCCTGAAAAATTTCATAGAAACTTCCTTTGTGTGCTTTCAGGCCATCCGTCAATTGCTGGACGGTTACGCCGCGGCGAAGCAAAGCGTTTTGGAGTTTTTCATACGCTTCCTCTGGGCTCTGTTTTCGCCAATCCTCTATCCGTTCCAGCGCGGCTGTAAAATGAGTGCTAGGGCGGTAGGAGATGTTTTCTCTTGAAAGCGCTTCCGCTAGTGCGGTAAGCAGAGAGTGATAAAATCCCTCTGGGTCCCAATGCGGTTCGGGCAACACCAATAAGAACCTTTTTTGGGCTTTACGCGTGTTGAGAATAGAGTTGGTGAGTTCATCATCCCGCTCTCGTAGCTTATCAAAGAGCGGCGAAAAGTCCGGTTCATCAATATCCCTGGACACAAAGTTAGCAAGCACTAACCCGAAATGGGATTTGCCTGTGCCATACGTTCCAGTAATCAAGTGAACCCGCTTTGTAGAGGTGGGATGCAATCCTTCACAGATAGACTTCAACGCTGCTCGGCTGGATTTATTGGGCACGTATCCTCTCAATTTCCGCGCTAAAGAACTCTTCATACTTTTCATCAAGTTTATCCACCCGCTCTTCTCTCCTGTCGAGCAGATACCATCCCATTATTTCTTGTGTCTTCGCTATCTCATCTGAATAAGC
>DTYX01000548.1 GCA_012961655.1 Candidatus Poribacteria bacterium | reverse complement strand
TTCTAAGACTTCCAGTGTGCGACTGTAATATTCATAAGCGGAACTTAAGTTCCCATCGCCGCAGTACGCTTCAGCTAGGTCAACATAAACCGCGGCGACCACGCGCACATCTCCGATGCGTTCAGCGATTTCGCGGCTTTTTTGGTAAGCATCGATGGCTTGTTTAAAATGTCTCTGCCACGCATACACTTCCCCTAGATTTAGGTATGAATGGGCGACCCGGCTCAGATTACCTACCTGTTTGGCGAATTCTATCCCCCTTTGACAGGACTCAATCGCCTTGGCGAAATCCTCTTGGCGCATATACAGCATTCCTAAATTGCAATATGACGGAGCTAGTCCCGCCACATCCCCAATCCGCTCTTTAAGCTCGAGACTTTTTTGGTAACACTCAATGGCGTTGCTCAAATTACCTCTTTGCTTATAGCAGGTGCCGAGATTGTTATAGACCTTCGCTTGGGTAAAGATATCACCGACTCTCTTACCCAATGAAAGACTCTGTTCATAGCATTTCACTGCATCGCTTAACCATCCCTGGACACGATACACATTTCCCAAATTTTTAAAGACCAATGCTAACGTATCGTCGTCAGGCGCATCAGAGAGCACTTCTAACGCGCTATTAAATTGCTGTTCGGCCTTTGAGTATTCAGATTTTTGGTAATAAATTACGCCGATTCCATTATAGATGCGGGCACGTTCTGTTGAGGACGCGTCGGGAAGCAGATACAACCCCTTTTGGAAATATCTCAAAGCGCGCTCAAAATCTGCTTGCTCTTCGTAGATTTCGCCGAGTTTACGATAATACACGGCTTGCGCTTCTTCTGACTGTGCACTTTCTAAGGCAGCCATATAACGGTCAACAGCTAAATCATATTTTGCAAGTTGTCCAGCTACATCCCCCGCCGCTGCCTCAATTTTCGCAATATGTTTGCCATATTCATCGGGCATTTCAGCAAGAACCTTCGCAGCTTTCGTATAAAATTCAAGGGCTTGCTCATTTCGATATACTTGATGGGCTCCCTCGGCAGCCTTCAGGAGGCATTCAAATGCCCGCTTATTCTTACCTATCTTCAGATACGCGGATGCTGCGGCTTCATACAATTCAAAGATTTCCACAACATCCGCGCATAAAGCCGATAATTGCATCTCCAGCTCCGCTTCAGGGAGATTAGATTCCAAAGTGTCAATAACATCTGAGATATTGATAGAATAGGGTTGAACCGCCATAAATAATCCTCCTCCATATCGAACAAAAACTTAGAAACGAAAATCTTGCGCACCACTGCGCAAATTATTCACACCTTTTAGACTTTTTAAGCTATAATTTAGTTTACAGCAACTTAAAAAAGGGAGCCCTTAAAACCCTTAAAATGGAGGGTATCATCACTCATAACTTGCCAATCGCATCCCGGTTTCCACGAAGGCTCTATAGTTAGCGATATTTCTTTCATTTAAGACGGGACTGGTACTCGGGTCTGAAGTTGGACAAAGGATAAAGCAACCACCCGGTTTTCCCATCGCCACAGTCTCTTCAACGACTTGTACCATCTCTTGCGGTTGTAAAAGATGAAAATCGCCATCTTCAACCCCTCCGTCCAAACTCATTCTGCCAGCGATTCGCTCTTTTGCCTCCGCTAGAGTCAAACTGCCAATCGGCGGAGGTTCTATCGGATTCAGACAGTCCAGGTCCATTTCCACGAAATCTTCCAGCACAGGTCCCATATCGCCGTGGCAGTGAATCCAAACAACTTTTCCAGCGTCGTGAATGAGGTCGATTATGGGCTTATCGTAGTCAAATACGAAGTCGCGAAAGTCCTTCGGGGAAGTAAGCGGCGGGATACAGAGTTCGGGACCGACCCAACCGTAGCAGTCTCCGACGTCATGAGCGAGGTAGTGCTTGGTCAATTTCTCAATGCGCTTGTATGCATGACTTATCAACTCATGCAACAGTTCACGTTCATCCATCAGCCAGAAGCCAAACGTCTCAGAACCCATCAACGCTTCAACAGCATACATCGCTTCACCGACGCCCACCATCAACATCGCGCTGTTTCCTGTTTTTCTTTCGAGTTCAAAGTAGGAATCTACTCTGATGTTGGGTTCGACAATCGGAATTGAAAGCCATTTCTTGGCGTCTTCGACGGTTTCTATATAATGCTTCTTCACCCGTCCAGGGTGTCCGCTTTTCGGGGCGTAAGAGATTTGAGTAAGCTCTCCAGCAGGCGTTTCCATAACAGTCCAATTCATCCACATATCAGGCTTATCAGACTCTATTCTTTCAGAACGATAATTCACCAGCGGTGCGTCCTGTTCGTCCGCTCTGGGACTCCAGTTCCTTATCACATCTAATTCGTACTCTTCCGCCATTTCATAGAGAGGCTTCCAACTTGGGCGGTTGGAAGGGAACATCGGGTCGATACCCCATATTCGAACAGGCATACGGTCAGTGGGCTCTTGACGAAATACCCGCAAAAGTCGTTCACGACTGGATAGTTTTTTCATCTTCTCCTCCTTCTTTTGTCGGGCAGGTCTTATCCCTACCTGAAATAGCTTAGGTCACCCTGACATCCAATATGTCGCGTACTTATCCATAGCCCGCGCAGCAGCCTCGATGCTTGCAAGCGGCGTGGCGGGATAAACGCCCCAGACCATGCTCAACCCTCCTTTTGGCGAACCGAGTACGCGAATACAGTTGAGTATATGCGCGTCAATCTGCTCCGGTCTCCCGAACACTGTAATCTTTTGCCGGTCTATGTCAAGTCTGATAGACACCTTCCCCTTTGCCAGCCGACGAATGTTCTCAAGTCCGTTGACGAAATCCTGTGGGTTGAGAATGGAGACGCCGCATTCAATCAGGTCGGGGATGATATCAACGATGTAGCCATCGGTATGAAGCGAGATGTAGACCCCATTAGAACGGCAATAGGAGAAGATGCGTTGGTAAGACGGCTTGATGTATCTGCGCCAGGAGTTCGGGCTTATGGGGAGTGAGTTCTGTAGCCCCAAGTCATCCCCGAAGCCGATTACATCGACGCCGATATCGACCCAGCGCTTGACCACCTCGAACCAGTAGTTTTCCACTATCCCAGTTAGCTCATCCAGTTCAGGGCGGCCTTCCGCGACATCGAGCATGAAGTTATTAAAACCTCGCAGGTATGTGAGACGAAGATAGATGAAACCGTGGTCTGTGCCGCCGTGAGCGACGCCACCCCGCGATCTGGTCTTTTTCACGTTTTCCTTAGCCTGTTCCCAATCAGTAAAATTATCTGGATCTGGCGGCTGATATTTCGCCAGGTCAGACCAAGAAGCGACGGGATGTCCGATGCACTGGCCGTCGAGAGCTTCCAACGGATAAATCCAGTGACATCCCCATCTATCCGTCTCTTCGCTGTAAGCCTTACGATTTGGCGAACGGCTGATTCCTACCGACACATGCGGTGAGAAACCCTCTAACCAATTCAGCTTTTCGCCGTATTCCTTCCATACAGGATAAGTGATGGATATATTCGAGCGCACATGCCCATCACCCTGCAGATTTATCTCTTTAAAGAATCTTTCTCTTTCACTTGCCATCTAACACCTCCTATGGAAATGCCTACAATGCCTACATTGCCAACAATGTCCCAGCGCCCCAACGTCGAAGATCGCGAGAATCGGGGCGGAAATCCGAATTCCGTGTCTCCGTGGTTAAATCTTTTCCGAAATCTCTCACATTTCAGACGATAGTTTAGCCTCTTGCTGCCAAAACGGCGTATGAATGATTTCGAGCGTGTCATGCCCGTAGATTTCTCCGTATCTTTCATGCCGAATCTTATCGTACAGAAGTGGCTCTTTTATCGGTAGCTTGATAGGAGCGCTGTTTCTTATGGCTGATTCTCTCGTGGCAATCATCATCTCAAGGTCTTTATATCCGCCAACACCGTAGTCAGTCTCGATGTCTTCAGTAGCGGCTCTATATCAAACATCTGCTCGACATTTGTATATCCTTTAACGCCAAATCTCTCAGACGCTCGCCTGGCGCGCTCCGCGTTTATATCACAAACGGCTGTCAGTTGGTAAATATCTTTCAATTTCGGAATTGTGGCGAGGTGAGACTGAGCTCTCCCGCCAGTTCCCACGACTGCTATATTCAACATTGACATCTGTTGCCTCCATATCGGAATTTGGAATTCGGATTTCGGAATTACGAAAATTTACGCATTACGCATCACGCATTACATATCGGTTTCATTTGTGTGCTATTACTTAAAAGTGAGTTAAACATATCATGCGCCAAGATTGCGTCTTGCCGATTGGAGAATTTTATCGATATCTTTCTCCGTTTCTTTTGAAAGAGGTGTCGGTATGTGCTCCGCCAAAATTTCATTCTTTTTCTCAATACAGCGGCTCATCATATCTTTGGCGCCGGATTCCCGCCAGGCTTGCCAGAACTGCCTGTCGAGGAGTTCAGGGAACCATAATTCCTTACGGAAGTGTTCAACCGTGTGCATCTCCGAGAGAAACGTCCCTTCTGGCGCAGCCGCGGCGATAACATCAACCGCCAGGGTTTCGTCGGATACCTCTATACCTTTCATCAACCGCTCGATGTATCCGATTAATTCGTGCTGCATCATCAGCATTGTCAAAGAGGAAGCCTGGTCAACGCCGCTTATTCCTAAATGACCAAATATATCAGCCCCGGAAAGCGCTCCCAGCGCCAGTGTTATACCTGCTTCCAGACCAGCCTGGGCGTCCACTGTTTTGCTGTCGGTAAGCCCGACATTGATGTAGACCGGCAGACCGTAACGTTTTCCCATCTGCGTCATCGCAACAGCCATTAATGCTTGCTCAGGGCCTGCGAAAATCATCTGTGTGGTCTTCATGTCGAAAGCGTGTGGAATACCGCCGTAGCAAATCGGTGTGCCGGGATTAATCAGTTGGACGAGGACAACTCCAGCGAGGATTTCTGCGTTCTCTTGAGCTAAAGTTCCAGCAAGGGCGCCTGGCGCTGTAGCGCCCACTTGAGCCATCGGACCTATCTGCACCGGAAGCGGGTATCGACAGGTCTCGAAAAGCAAATCAACGCCATGGTAAGGGAATTTCAAC
>DTYX01000547.1 GCA_012961655.1 Candidatus Poribacteria bacterium | reverse complement strand
CGCTTGGATTTCGGATCTGGGAACTGGGAGCTAGGAACTGGGAACTTTTGCAACGATAATTCAATACCTGACGACGTTTGCGAGGAGGTAAATGCAATGCCAGAGGCAAAACAAATGAAATGTATTGAATGCCATGGAATAATGAATCCATCAGTAATGTCGCTGCAATTGGAACGCGAGGGTATTGTGTTGATTTTCGAAGATGTTCCCTGTCTTGAGTGTCCCTCATGCGGACAACAGGAAATTCCTGGCGCTATCGCTGAAGAAATTAGCAACCTGGCAGAATACTTTGTCAAAGCGAATCAAGCAGTAAAAGACACACCGGCGGTATCGATTGGACGCATCAACATAGACCTTGAGCCACAAGCGACGTTTACGTCCGCATTGTCCTAAATGCTTGTAATTACAACCCGCTACGCATGTGCCCAATATCATTTATCAGAATATTCTTATCTTGAAAAAGGAGGAGATATCACTGACCTGATTGACGCACATAGAACATCCCGACTTGCCAGGGCGGACAGAAGTCGCCAATTATAAGTCCGCGTTCGTCCATTCGGTCTGTGGTATCTATGATATGGAAAGAATCAAGACATACATTGCAAATTTACAGGCAGCCATCGATGCGTTGCCGATGGGAAAAATTAAACGGATTATCGACTTAATCCTGGAGGCATATAAAGCCGACAAACAGGTCTTTGTCATCGGCAACGGCGGCAGCGCGTCTACTGCTTCGCATTTTGCTTGTGATTTGGGAAAAGGGACGATTGTACAAGGTAAACGCCGGCTGCGGATAATGAGTTTAACGGATAATGTCGCTATGATGACCGCATGGGCGAATGACCTCAGCTATGATGACATATTCGTCGAACAACTCAAAAATCTATTGAACCGAGATGATTTGCTCATCGGTATCAGCGCCAGCGGCAATTCGAAAAATGTCCTGAAGGCTATTGAGTATGCCAACTCAATGGACTGTACAACCATCGGGCTTACAGGTTTCGACGGAGGCAAACTGGCTAAGTTGGCGGACGAAAGCATTATTGTGGACAGCTACGATTACGGACCGGTCGAGGATATTCACTTAATTCTTGACCATATCATCCGCACCTGGATTTATGAGGAATTGACAAATTCTTAGTTTAGATGACGGAAATCTCTTGACTTTTTATGCGACGATGGGATATGATATGGAAAATAATCCAAAGCTACGTATATTACAGCAACCGAATAAATAAGATTAAGGAAAAAGTTCAATTTTGCGCGGCAAAAAGATGCGAAGCACAGTTTAAGAGAGGAGGTCCTGAGAAATGAACCGCAGAAATGCTTGTTTCTTTGGCGTCAGGTACTTAACATATATGCTCTTTTTTGCAATCTGTCTTGCAACAGTAGCTTCCGCCGCGGAGGTATATGTCATAGAGATTCGGAAAGACATCGGAAAAGGATTAGGAGAATATATTCGCCGCGGTATTGATACTGCAGAGAAAGATGATGCAGATGCAATTATTTTTGACATCAGCACCTTCGGCGGCGCAGTCGTAGCGATGGATGATATCGTCGAGGATATCTACGATACGACTATTCCAACTATCGCGTATGTCAATAGCAAAGCGATTTCTGCCGGTGCGATGATTGCCATTGCGTGCGACCAGCTTGTTATGCGCCCTGGCGGAAAAATTGGCGACGCGGCGCCGGTCTACGCCACTGGGCAGGAAGCCCCGGAAAAAGTGGTGTCTACAATACGCGGAACTATCAGAGCAATTGCCGAACGGCAGGGGCGGAACAAGGACATCGCTGAAGCTATGGTCGATAAAGATCTCGTCTTGGTTGGCATAGATGGTGAGATTGTTGCGTTAATTCCAGAAGATTATCAACAGAAAAAAGAAGAGGGTGTATTGATGGAAGTTATCTCGGGGGAAGGTAAATTGCTTACTCTCACGACTGATGATGCCTTAAAATACGAATTTGCTGACGCCAAAGCGGAAGATATTGATGAATTGCTCAAAATGTATGAAATAGTTGAGATTGACGGTGAATACAAAGCCTTGACTTCCCAAACTATTGCTCAGAAGCAGTCGGAAGGTATAGAAATCGGAGAGATTACGTCTCTGACGGGCGCGGATATCCGTAGAATCTCTACGAATCTGGCGGAGAGAATCGCCATTTTTGTAACAAGTCCGATGATTAGCGCTATGCTCTTGACCTTCGGAGGGCTCGGTTTACTTATCGAGTTGAGAACACCGGGATTTGGTTTCCCGGGTATAATTGGTATTTTGTGTCTAGGGCTGTTTTTCGGCGGCCACGCCATTGCCAATATCAATGCAAGTTATGCGGCTCTGGCGTTCGTTATCGGCTTAGGACTTTTGGCGTTTGAAGTCTTTGTTACGCCGGGGTTTGGCGTCGCCGGCGTTTTAGGCATCCTATCAATGCTCGGCGGGATTCTCTTTATCTTCGGCAGGTCGTATGAACCTGAAGAAGCAATTCTCTGGTTGTCAGTTTCATTTATTGCGACCGTCGGATTAGGGATTGTCGCATTCTACACTTTGCCGAGAACCCGAACCTGGCAGCAATTCGTGTTGAGTACGGCGGAAGATCGCGAACTCGGTTATCAAGCGCCTTCAGTCGAATTGGAAAATTATTCTGGCAAAACCGGACGCGCCCTCACCCCTCTCCGTCCAGCGGGAACAGCCATAATAGACGGCTCGCGAGTGGATGTCGTCACAGAAGGCAATTTTATCAGCAAGGACACGCCCGTCAAAGTTGTCGGAGTAGAAGGGATGAGGGTAATTGTTCAAGAAATAGATGACATGGATACGTAATGCGTAATACGTAAAAACAGAAAATTTTACCTCAGCATTACAGCTTCCGCGGAGCGGAATCTCCGAGGGACAGAAAAGAGCAAGTTTAATATTAAAAATTACGTAATTCCGAATTCCGAAGGGAGGGATAGTTATGCCGATTCCAGCAATTATTCTAATTGCCATGGGATTGATACTCCTGCTCGTTGAAATTTTCATTTTGCCAGGCTTCGGCGCCGCTGGTATCCCAGGAATCATATTCATTCTCGCAGGTAGTGTCTGGATAATAGTGCAAACGGGAAATTGGCGGTTGGGTCTAATTGTTGCTGCGTCAACGATAATTATTACAATCCCCCTGGCAGCCCTCGCTTTCTGGCTGGCGCCTAGAACAAAAGTGGGAAAGACGATAATTCTCGATACCTCAGAGCGAAGCGAGGATGGCTTTCAAGCTCCGTCAAGAGAACTGGAAAAGTTAATCGGCAAATCAGGAACAGCTATAACGCCGCTACGTCCGGCAGGCGCGGCGATGATTCAAGGAATTCGGGTGGATGTTGTCAGCCAAGGCGATTTCATCGCGAAAGGCTCTGAAGTCGAAGTCGTGAGGGTAGAGGGCAACAGGGTTGTAGTGCGTGATTTGTCATAAAGAGATATGACCGTTAAGGCTCCACATGGATTTTTCGGAAGCAACCTTAACAACTCTCACATATAAGTAAGTTCTAAAAAAGTCTTCCATTTTTTTCGATTTGATGTTATCCTTATTGGCAACCGATTCTGGAACTGGGAACTTGGCACTGG
>DTYX01000546.1 GCA_012961655.1 Candidatus Poribacteria bacterium | reverse complement strand
GTTTCCATCTCAGTCTTAACCGCTTTCTCATCCAGAGCTTCGTTGTAAATGGCGAACTCATCGATAACGCTGTCTGCGCCATTTGTCGCGGCCATATAACCTGTGCCTACATTAAAACCGATTTTCGGCTTTGGATTCAACGGCGGAAAAGTACCCATACCGCCAACGTTAGAGATTTCCTTGCCGTTAACGTAGAACTTCGCTTCACTCTTATCGAAGTCCCAAGTGGCGGCGACATGGTGCCACTTTCCAGCGGAGATTAAATCTTTGGCAGGAGTTTGCCAATTCTGAAAGTCCGCATCAGCGGCATCTTCAAACCAGAATCCGAAATTTCCTACCTGAGTTCCCCCTTCTTTACCTTGTCCTATGAGCCAGTAGATAGCGCCAGTATTCGCATCAAAAAGTCTGTAGGATTGGCCATCACCGCCGTTCCAATTCGGTTTGAACCAGAACAAGATAGTTCCTGCAGGATTTGCCTTCTGTTGAAGAACGTCGGGAATCTCAACGTATTCGTCCTTTTTGCCGATAGATATTCCTTTGCCGAATTTCCCTGGCACGCGCTTGGCGCCAGTAATAGTACCGTCATTTCCATTTCCGCTGACGTCTTTGACGATATCTCCTGAGCCTTCAAACGCGTACCATAAGACCTGTTCTGCCTTCACTGTTTCTCCGACAGAGGTAAAGAGAATCACCATACCCGCTATCAGCAGTGCAAAAATAAAATTTCCGTATACGGATTGAAGGTGTTTTGGGTAAAACATAGTTTTTGCCTCCTTATCAGTTTTATAGAACTTTTGTAGGTCGAAATTCAGATTTCGACATCTCCTTTGTCCTCTCACAAAGTTGACAATAAAAAAGCCCGTCAATGCAAAATACTATTTGCATCAACAGGCTTCTTCGCCATAATAGAAAAGCATGACAGCCGTCGTCAATTCTTCTAATTATTCCTTAAGACCTTATATCGACCTGGCAATTTAGCTCCGAGATTTTTATGCTCTTAGAGATACTAACGATTATTTTTTGTATCTCCCCATGTAACGGCTAATTTCCCTTCTCCTTCCACGGGCATCCGTCCCAAAGCGTAGAGAACTGAACGCTCAATCAGTTTCCAGCCGTCATCCGTTACCGCATTCCACCCCGTTGAGTGAGGCCAGATATTCACATGACGAGTTTTTGTTTTTCCTTTCATCGTTTTGGCGCCCTTTTCATAAACAGAGATAGCGACAAAATCTTCTTTGTCAGCCCTCACCGCTAAAACCTCTATATCCCCCTGAAAACCGTTGCAGGACATGATTTCCTCAGGAGAAGAATGAACTTTTATCTTGTCCGGAAATCCTTTGGTGATTGGATGGTCTTTTTTTACGATTTTAAGAGTCTCAGCTGGGTCGGAATTGAAAGTTCCATCCGGTGCGAACCCCATGTCATCATAAGTCCATGTTTCCGCGTTGACCACCGGAACAGTAGAATCCTTGTAGGCGCCGAGGATATTACTACTAAGGGTCGATTCAGAAATAAAGACCAAGTCTATCCCATCGAGTTTGACAGGGTGTTTCTCCAAGTGTTCATGTGGTTCGACTGTGAATCCCCATTTTTCCAGATATTCTATGAGTAGAGCATCTTTTGGGTCTGGGGCGCCCGAACCAACCAGGACAACCTTGCCTGAAGCGATTACCGAACCCGTAAAGACAACCAATTG
>DTYX01000545.1 GCA_012961655.1 Candidatus Poribacteria bacterium | reverse complement strand
TGTTGGTGATAAACCCACCTATTCCTCAGTGCCCAAAAGGGCAATCCAGCGTAAAAGTTGAAGATGTTTTTTGGGTTAGTCCAGTTTAAACTCCCAATCCATTGTAGTTCCTCGGTTCAAAGTAAATCCAAGCCTCTCATAGAAAAGAATCATCTCTTTTCCAGTTCGCAGGAAGATCTCTTCGACCTGTTCCAATCGCGCAAGGAGATGTTTCATAATCTCCGTTCCAATTCCCTTCCCACGATAGGATTCATCTACGACTAAATCATCTATAAGAGCTCGGTAGACACCATCGCTCAACACACGCGCAAAACCGATTAGTCGCTCATCATCCCAAGCGCCGATAGTTAGAAAACTGTTTTCCAGCATTGTCTCAATTCCTGAGATATCACGTTTGCCTGCCCAACCTGTTTGCTTCAACAAACGCCGCACATCTTGAGGGGCTAATGGACGTTCAAAAGAGTAATTGATGTTCATCTGTTTTTCCTAAATCAAGTTGATTTTTTTAGACACTGATGAAGCAGTGAAGCATAAAACGTAAGAGAGACGCTCTTTCACGTTTCACGCATCACGTTTCATTTTCTGCCTTCTTCCAACTCCATTATCTTCTGCAAGCCTTTCTCGACCTCATCCAATTCCTTGCCCATAGTCGCCCAGTCCCCTTTCCGCATAGCTTCACGAGCTTTTTGGAAATGTTCCATTGCATTATAGACTTCAGTCCTGGATACCTGGCTTACGGTGCTTTCCGTCGAGGGCGGAGATAGTATTCCCCCCTCTTTATCAAAGGGGGCCGGGGGGATTTCCTGTTCAGAGGGAATCTCTTTCAAACTCCCGAATACAGCCTCCAGAGCATCTTGCAGATTATCTTTCATCACCACTTTATCGCCATAAGCAACAATAACTTTTTTTAACTCTGGCAATGCCGCGCTATCAGAACGGTCTGGGCGTCGCGGTTTCCGCCGCTGTCGCGACATTTGTTGTGGCTGTTCTGGCGGTCCTTCCGGTTGCATTTGTGCCTGCCCAGGTTGTTGCTCTTCCTCCCGTCGAGCTTCAAGATAGACCGGCTCGACGTAGATAAATGAATTTTCTATGGGAATCACCAGAAGATTACCGCGAATAACCCGAGAGCCTCTCTGCGTCCAGAGGGTAAATTCCCTTGAGATTTCCGGTTGCTGGTCTATTCGCGCTTCGACCTGCAAAGGTCCGAAGACCAGTTTCTTTTTCGGAATTTTGTACACCAATAATTCCCCATAATGTGGAAAGTCACTTCTAGCAGCCATCCAGCCTATCATGTTGTCTTTGTCTGAAGGAGTAAATGGCAAAATAAGCACGAACTCCTCTTTTTCAGCGTCCGGCATCTTCAGCGTAACGTAGTACGGCGACATCAGTTGTTTTTTATCGCTATACATTTCGTAGGGGATAGTCCATAGGTCTTCTTGATTGTAAAAGACCTGTACATCCTGCATGTGATACAACCCATACATATACGCTTGAATTTTGAAAAGGTCCTTTGGATATCGGATGTGCGCTTTCAAACCCGCAGGCATTTCGCTCAGCGGGACAAAAAGTTTGGGAAAAATTTTCCTGTAAGTTAAAAGAATCGGGTCAACTTCATCGGTCACATAGAAAGTAACTTTGCCATCATAAGCGGAGACGACGATTTTGACCGAGTTGCGGATGTAATTGAGGTTGCCACCCTCAAATCTCGCGGAATACGGATACGTGTTCGTAATCGTATACGCGTCCTGAATCCAGTGGAGTTTTCCATCGAACACGACAAGGTAGGGGTCCTCATCGTAGTACAAAAATGGCGCTATGGTTCTCAGGCGTTGATATAGAGAGCGATTTAACAGAATGCGGCTCTCCTCTGTAAGATAGTTGGTCAACAGTAGTTTCACGTCAAAGAACTTCGACGAGAAAGCCCATCGTCGAAGGAGAGAATTGATGGGAACTCCTCCGCGCCCCTGATATCGGGTGCGGACATTTTTGTCCCCTCGCGGATAGTCCAGCTCCTCTTCTTTTGTCCCAATAATTATGTAGCCGTTGGTCCGCTCGCCATAATATATCTCTGGACGCTCAATTTCAAGGTCAATGCTTGGTACAGGCGGAATGTCTTTGATAAATAGTTCGGGCAGGCCCTGACTGGTTATCTGATTGACCGGGCTCATCGTGAACCCATATCCGTGAGTGTATAGAAGTTTTTCGTTCACCCAAGTGCGTTTTGGAAGTTCTGAGACGGGAATTTCACGGGCGGAAAGCATCACCTGACGATATTTTCCATCAATAAAATATCGGTCTTCATCTACATCATGAAAAGTGTAATACGTCCGCAATTCTTGCAACTGTTCATAAGTTCGCAACAAAGGACGTTTATCCCAGATGCGAATATTCTGAATGGTCAAGTCATTGTCCCGTAAATCCTGGCGCGTCAAATCATCTGCCGCTGCAAATTCACTCTCTCTGATTCCATCCAGATTATAAGCTTGGCGTGTGTATTTGATGCTATACCGAATATATTTTCTGTCCTGTTCTAATTCATTTGGCTCAACTATGAGACGTTGAGCTATTCTAGGAGTGATAACGCTGATAAGCAACATTGCGCCGATGAATGAACCTACGACAATGAGAGGCAAATTCTCGTGGCGGTAACGGACATTCGCTACTAGCACAACCGCGGCTATAATTGCTGCAAACAGCATAAAGCGAAACGCCCACAGTTGCACATGGACATCGGTGTAGTTTGCCCCAAAGGCCGCGCCACGCGATGAAAACAGCAGGTCAAAACCTTTCAGCCAATATCTGTATGCAAACAGCAGTAACAACGCACCACCGAGTATGGACAGATGCGATTTGGCGCAATCGGCAAAACGAAGTCCACCCTCTTCACTGACAATAGCGTGGCGCATGTAATAGATGAAAGCAGCAATTACTGTCATCCCCATCAATGAAACCAAAAACCAACCGTAGATGAATTTCAAGAACGGAAGCGAAAATACAAAAAAGCCGATGTTCTTTCCGAAGATTGGTTCTGTTTCAGCAAAAGGTTGCTGGTTAAAATATCGTAAAAACAAATCCCATCTGGATGAACCGACTAACGTCGAGATTAATGTAAAAAGTACGCCCATCGCTATAAGCGCGTATTTTAGCCCTTCATCTGTCAAAAAAGGTTGAGATGGTTCGGAAGGTTCTTGAGTTGTATTC
>DTYX01000544.1 GCA_012961655.1 Candidatus Poribacteria bacterium | reverse complement strand
TTTAGGTGATTTAGATGAAGAATATCCTTGCAACTGGGATTATATTTATCATGTTGTTTGCACTTACAGCCGTTTTCCCCGCAAACGGTGAAACCGCGGCAAGGCGAGTGGCGGTACTCTATTTTGATGACCACAGCAGATTTGATTCGCCCACCGGCTGCGGCTTTATTCCCAATCCAGTCGGTATTTTGTTCGGTAGCGGCGGAAAACATAAAAAGTGGAATCTGAAAACAGGATTCCGTGATATGTTGAATGTAAAATTGATGGAATCGGAAGTTTATGAACCTATTGAGCTAGATGATTTAGCTATCGCTTTCGCCGAGTTAGAGATAAAAAAAACCGATTTGAAATATGAATCTAAACGTGCCGCGCTTGCCGACAAACTGAATTTGGATGCGATGCTCATTGGAGACATTCGCAAATTCCAGCAGGAGCGTGTACGGGGGTCTGCCTCGAGGACGATAAGGGATGGCGGGAATAATTTTGGCGGCGTCGGAGGAGTACAAGCTTCCGGTTATTACTATCGCGCCTCAGTACATCTCAAGTTAAGAATATTCGACGCAACGGGGAAAGAAATCGCCATTTCAGATATTAAAGAAGGCGCGACCTATGAATTAGGCGGAGTCAAAGCCGCTCCTTTCACAGCCATTGCATCAAGCACAGGGACAAAGATTAAAATTGGCACGGCAAAAGTTACTGAAGTGGAAAAACCAGACCCGATAGTTCATCGTGATAAACTCGATAAAATTGATTTTGGCAGTCTTGAATATCAAAAAACTCTCTTTGGGTTTGCAACCGAAAAAGCTCTAAATAAAATTATCCTCAAGCTCCGACAACGAATTGGTCCTGAATTACTGCCTGCAGAGGAGATAAAGCAAGCATCTCAACCCGCTGCTGTAACTTTGAAGGGAATGATAGCCAGCGTTAAAGAAGAACCACCACAAGTATACATCAATCTGGGTTCAAAGGATGGCATTGAAATCGGCAATCAACTAACAGTTTATACGCCAGGCGAAGAGATTACTGACCCTGAAACGGGAGCGCTTCTCGGCTATGAGGATGATAAAGTTGGACTTATTGAAATCATAGATATTATGTCGCCATCGCTGTCCAAAGCGAAGATTTTGGAGGGAGCTGGAAATATCAAACGCGGCGATACAGTCAAAGGAAGTAAATAGGTAAAATGGCAAAAGGGGTAAGAAGCAAAAAGCCCGTTTCGATCCGTCGTCACGGGCTTTTTGTATTGGCAGACGAAATTTCCATTGACACCTCGATAATAGTTATGATATCCTGATAAAAATCAAAATAGAAGGGAAAATACTGGAATGAATGTTATTCTCATCATCTCTGATACTTTCCGCCGCGATAATTTAGGTTGCTACGGCGGCGAAAGAGTTCACACACCGCATTTAGATAGATTCGCGGAAAAGGCTTTCATCTTTGATAGAGCCTACTGTATGTCGTTTCCAACTGTGCCTAATCGGAACGATGTTTTGACAGGACGATACACTTTCACCTACAAGCCCTGGGCGCCAATTGGGACGGATGAAGTCACCCTGCCCAGCTGTTGCAGAGAAGCAGGCATTGTCACTCAACTTATCGTGGATACTCCTCATCCATTTACCCCAGGTTTCAACTATCAGCGCGATT
>DTYX01000543.1 GCA_012961655.1 Candidatus Poribacteria bacterium | reverse complement strand
GTCTGACTGGCACTCACGGAAGTTTAAAAATCTATACTATTAGACGTAAAAGGTTACAAAAAGGTTTACAAAGAAAAACCTTTTTTAATCATTTTCTTCAACTTTTTTGGGCTTGAATTTTCTATCCCCACCACGTGGAGAAATCTCACGTGCAAGCCTTTCAACTTCGGAGACACTTACCACTGTAACTCCGTATCGATTGTAACTTTTCAAGCGTCCTTTACGTATCATCTTGTACATATTTTGTGGCGTGCATCCGTAGATTTCACGCGCCGCCACCGGGACGGTGACTAATTTTCTTTCCATTGTTATCTCCTCCAAGCTATTAGACGTTTGAAAGAAAAAAAGGTTTACAAGAGACAAATAAGAATATCATCGCCATCCGCTTTAAACCGCTTTGCCACCGCCCCGAAAAGGTATTTCGGGCTAGCCCGTAATACCTTCAGCGCAGTAGTAGTCGCAACCACAGCGTCGTCGCAGTAGTTGCAACTTCAGCTTCCTTTTAAAAAAATGTCAACAACAACCTGTTCGTCTTGTCTGTTCCAACCCATCATAACGGTTGATTGTTTCGTTCCTCGCAACCTTCGGCTTTATAAAACTTCTTTTACACACACCTCCGTGAGATGTTTGAATGCTATCTTTATTGCAGCCAAGTCTTTTGCATTCGAACATCGAACGGAGGCAGCGGGGCGCTTAACACTCCCCTCATTCGATACAAGCGTTTCCTTTCCTTAGCCAGTTTCCTCGAAGCCAGTTTGCTATTAGGCGGGGGGCTGTGTCATTGGTTGCCGTGCCGTGTGCAAGTGCCAAAAACGAGCTAATCAAACACAACCTGTTCGTTTTGGGGTTGTTGGGCGTCTCGCTCGGTTTTTCTTAGCGGTCGAGAGAATGAAAATAACGTCTGCATCTTTGTTATAAGGCGACATGGGACAACACTTTATAGCCAGACCAGCAAGGGAGAAAGAGGTTAAAATGAAATAGTTCTTTTGTCGTTGTAGCGGGTCGTTCCAACTTCATAGGACATAAACGGAAAGTGGAGGTCTCCGCTATGCAAAAAGTCTATCGTCGAAGCCTCTGGCGTCACGACATAGTAACGTTACGCAACGCCTCGAAGCCGATGTCAACGAACATGCGGCATGAACGAGAAGTTTTTACGGGCTTGCCCGTAAAGCCTCTACGCAAAACGCCGAAAGCCTTTTTCTCTTTTCGGCTTATCCACACAACGCAGAGCAATGTTGAACGTGGGATTGGGAAAAAGATGACGCCAGGGGCTGAGGAGCGGGACCACCTAAAGCAAAACCGGGGTAGGAAGCGTACAAAGCAAAACGTGGAATAAAGCATATAAGAAGGTGCGCCCCGTAGCCATCCTACTGAACCCCCGTAGTTATTTCCGCTTCATCATGGCTCCCATGTCCTATTTCTCATATCGTATGTCATCCAAGTAGAATGTGCAGCCGAGGCGATTGTCTACCAGCGAAGCAGACCACACAAAGGCGCAAGGGACATTCGATAGGTCTTTCCCCGTCAAATCAATTTCCTTTTTTTCCCAAGTGTTTTTCAGGGTGATACGACGAAGTGATGCAGGTGATGCAGCAAAGGTCGCGGGATAGCGAGCGCCTCCAGTTGTGTGACCGCCAGCTTTTATACTGACGACCTCTCCACCCTTTTCCCCCTTGATCCAAAATGTCAGCCGCTTGTAACCTGTGAGGTCGTGTCCTCTTTCATTTCCCCAGTTGCTATCTGGATACTGCCAAGCGACAGCAGCCCACCCCTTCGGCCCGCCAGGTTTGTAGACCCATTTATAACAGGTAGGTGGAGAATGAGGTTCCTTGCTCCAGTAATCGTCAATCTCGATAAATTCTTCCCCTCGCTCTCCATCGCCCATCCAACCAGATGGATAAAAGTTGTGGGACACGTCTAAAAAAAATCCAAGCACCTTGATGACGGGCTTAGCGGAGCGATCCGAACGGAATAAGCCCCAGTGCGGTTCTACCTTGCCTCCCTGCTTCCAGGGACCATCGAAGGCTTCAAAGTAGACAAAGTTTACCTTGGTGTCTTTGAGCAAGCGGTAGTATTCCGCCTGTGCCTCTTCGCTCAAACCCGTATCCCCTGCCGTGGGAAGTCCAACTTCCTTGAGCAGGATGATCTTATCCGTATGTTCTTGAAGGGCTTTGAAAGTTTTCACCGTCCACTCGACAGCTTGGCGCGGCTCTTTCACACTATAATGATAAGGATGTGCGTTGGGCGCGAGAAACGAGCCCAGTTTTAAGAGTTCTTTGTTGGTGGTATATAACTCAACAACTTCGGTCGTTGTTATAGGCTTTCCGGTCGCTTCTGCCATTTCTTCGACAGCGCGCTTGAGGGTGGCAAAATCGTAGCGGTTGGACATCAACCCCTCATTACCCACAATAACTGCCAAAACGATGTCGCTTTTCGCGGCTTCTTTCGCCTTCGCTAACTCATCAGCGTTGTTTGGAGCCCAAACGCCCAACAGCATTCCGCGGAAACCGACTTCTTCGGCGATGCGCGGAATCGTTGTGAGTTCCGCCCCGTAAGTGACCAACCCGTCAAAGCCTGCATTGCGTAGCACTTCAAGGTCTGCCTTGATGCTTTCATCTGTTGGGATAAGTTTATGCTGCGGGTCGGGATTGAAGTTCGTTGGAGCATAGGCAATCCACCGTATATCAACCAACTGTTTTTTGAGGTCCTCCGAGAGGGAAGTGGCTTGTGAATCTTGCTCGCCTCCCCTTGAAAATACCGGAAATGCCAGCAGAAAAATAAGCACCCAAAAACAAAGGTGACTGAAAACGTTACGCATTGGTAATTCTCCTTTCTATTCATACCGGATGTCATTCAAGAAGAATGTACTGCCATCCGGGGTTTCCATTTTTCTCGCACCTCTTATCTGCTATTGGGGAACGATCGCTTTTGAATAACCCTCAGTGAGGTTCAACCAAAGGCGAGATCGTTCCACTTTTGGTCAAATGAAAGGTGAAGTTCTCATAAGCACACCTTCTGCTTCAATCTCATTCGTAACGGATGTCATCCAGGTAGAAAGTGAGATGTCCCTTCGGATTGGCGGCTCTGGAAGCCACCCATACGAATGCGCCGATGACTTTTGAGAGGTCTTGACCGCTTAGATCGATCTCATACTGCTTCCATGTCCTCGTCAGTGCAACCCTTCCCAGTGAAACCAGGAAGGAGTCCTGATGTTTTTTAGTAAAATCTCTGATGCCACCAGCCTTGAATTCGACGACCTCATCACCTTCAAGCCCCTTTGCCCAGAATGTGACTTTTTTAGCTCCTTGGATGCTATAACCGGGCAAATCTCCCCAGTTGTGCTCCGGATACTGGTAGTAGAAACCGCCCCATCCCTTCGGACCTATCTTGTAAGTTATCTTGGTACAAATGGGTGGAGAGTGAGGGTCTTCCCTATACGCATCATTGAGCGTTATTTGTTCTCCATCACCCATGAAACCTGATGGTATATAGTAGGCTGTCACATCTATGGGTGCCTGAAGAGTCGGCCATTGACTTGATTTAGCGTCCGTCGTTGTGGGTGGAACCATGACTCCTGCGGCTCCAGTAACATTGATAGCAGCAACCTTTGATGCGATCAGCTTGCCACCGCTCCTCACTTCTAAAGTGATTGAATCAGGACCAGGTTCCAAAGGTGCCGTGTAGATGCCGGCTGCTGATGACTCTGAAGCAGAAGTAATATTCCCGCGTTCTACATGCCAGTTAATCTGAAGGGGACGGCCCTTCGGATTCTCAATGTTTGCTCCCACGGAGGCGGTTTTACCTACCTCCACATTCTTTGCAGGTTTCACCTCGATTTCCCCAACCTCCACTTTTTCACAGGCACTTACAAGCAGAAGCAGCCCAATTAGGCAAAAAGCTGTTCCAATTCTGAGCGGGGAAATTGGTGATTTAGTGACATACATTTTTATGTCCTCCTTTTAACTTTTAATATAAGCGTTTCAATCTTGCCTTTGCCCTACAACGAAAAGAAACATCGGATTCACTGATCTTTCTTTTTCATCAAGCATATTGAGTCCGATAGAATCTGTTGTATCAAGTAGTTTGTAATAGCAGATAGCTTCCTTGCCTTCTACCGGCACAAGCTCACTTCGCTTAGGTATTTCCAAATTCTCTCGATTAACTCTCCCATTAGTGGGTATTACTTTTACGAACAGTCGCCCTTTATAGCCGTTCCTATCAATTTTGAGCGATACATTGTTCCATTCTCCGATCTGCACCTCATCAGCAATGAGGAAGTTAGGCCCTGTCTGCCTTATTTCCGATGTTCCTATTCTTCCACCTGTAATAACAGGTATCGGGGGGTGGAAATAAGGCGGAATAACTATAATTAGAGCTATGAAAATCCCGACAATAGTGGGATTGCCAATTGCCCATTTCCAATTCCAGACGGGGGCCAATTTGTCTAAGAGAATATTGAGATCGAAAAAACCGAGGAGCTCCTTCCCTTGCGTATGGATCCGAAAACGCCTTCTTGGGGAATGGCTGCTGGATTCAATTTCGACATTTCTCCCTGTCAATTCGTCCACCGTCTGCTGGTAGTTTCCTTCTGGAAGTACCATTTCTTCGCTGTGCCTATGTCGGAGAAACGCCCCCAGTTTGGGCCCAATGAATCCAACTGGCTCTATCAGCCCTATACCAGTCAAGTTCCCTGTGAATGCCCGTTTGTCGTATACCAAGCGTTCGATTTGGATTGGCAAAACAGGCGGTTTTTGCGCTTTCGGAATCCTATGTAGAGCGTCCAAGATAGCCATACACGCCGCAAGTGCAATGGACGGTCCATTGATATTGCCCATTCTCGCACCGGTAACAGCGATATGAACCTTGCTGTGTTGGAGCAATTCCGCCCAACTTTTTCTGATGCCTCTTAGCAAAAAGCTTATAGTGCATTTAATTAAACGCAGGACAACTCTCAATAGGCTCCATGGAAACCAATCCCCGGCTAAGATGAACAAGATCGCTGGCCAAAGTGTCCGACGAGGGCTAACGATAAATACGCTCGCATCAAGAGCTCGATTCAGAGCTGCCTGACAATC
>DTYX01000542.1 GCA_012961655.1 Candidatus Poribacteria bacterium | reverse complement strand
ATCACCTTTGAGAATCTCTGAAAATTCTGTAATAGAGATGAATAACTTGACTTTATTACATTGATACCACTGATGTAACACAATAATGGGGTAAAGAAAGGTGGGTGATGTTAAGATGGAAAATAGACTTCGAGTCGTACTGGTGGGTTGTGGCGGCATGAGCGGAACCTGGTTACGCGTTGCAACGCAGATGGATTCGATTGAACTGGTTGGACTAGTGGACATCCGCGAAGAAGCCGCCAGAAATAAAGCAAAAGAATATGGACTACATGATGCAATCATCAGCACAGACCTCAAAGCAGTGTTGAATGAAACTTTCCCTGATATCGTTTTTGATTGCACAGTACCTGAAGCGCATGCGCTTGTTACGCTGGAAGCGCTGCAACACGGCTGTCACGTCTTGGGTGAAAAGCCGATGGCCGATAGTATGGAGAATGCCAGAAGAGTGGTCGCAGCGGCTGAAGAAGCTGGAAAGTTGTATGCGGTAATTCAGAATCGCCGCTACGATGGGAGGATTCGTCGTCTGAGAAATTTTCTGGCTTCAGAGGCAATTGGTCCGGTGACAACGGTGAACTGCGATTTTTACATCGGAGCTCACTTCGGCGGCTTCCGCGACCAGATGGAACACGTACTCCTACTGGACATGGCTATCCACACCTTTGACGCGGCGCGATTCATTACAGGCGCCGACCCGGTCTCGGTTTACTGCAAAGAATGGAATCCTTCCGGTTCCTGGTATGACCACGACGCCTCGGCAGTAGCCGTTTTTGAGATGACCGGTGGTATTGTTTATACTTATCGTGGTAGTTGGTGCGCCGAAGGGCTTAATACCAGTTGGGAGAGCGAATGGCGTATCATCGGTGAAAAAGGTAGCGTCAAATGGAATGGCGGAGATGGCTTTGAGGCGCAGCTCGTCGCGGAAACAGGTGGGTTCCATTCCAAATGGGAAGATGTCGAAATTCCACCTTACGAGGAGTCAGGCAAAACAGGCGGTCACTCGGGACTGATTCACGAATTCGTCCATTGCGTTCAGACAGATGGCATTCCTGAAACAATCTGCACCGATAATATTAAAAGCCTCGCTATGGTCTTCGGAGCAATCGAGAGCGGTCAATCGGGTAAATGCGTGGAGATTCAGTGGTAAAATTAGGGGAGGGATAAGATTATTTAGTTTTTCATGAAACGTTGCTCGAATTAGAACTAAGTATAATCATCCTTTGCTTGATTTGATATTTACGTGGCCACTTAACTGAGGGCTGGTCATTATTCCAAATACAGAGAGTTGTGGTGCTCTAATCCTGTCGGAGTTTCCTAACCTGCGTTTTCTTCGACACAAGTTAGAAACTTGCGCCACGATTGACCTCCTGTGCGGGTAAAGATGACACTATTTTTCCCATTGAGCGCGTCAAATACGCTTTTGAGAAACTCAATGAAATCTACGTGGTTTACGAAGTAAACCCGTCCTTACAGTCGCTGCTGTTCCCGATAATTGCCAACTCTACATCGGCCAGCAAGGGCGCAGATATTATAAAGACGGAGCCTGAATTACTGGGTGTCGAGCACGTGGAACGGATTCTCTTTAAACGCGCTTTTCATCAACGCCATTTCCGTTACCTTCCTTATGGGCCTACTGAACCCTCTTTTGAGGCGGCTCGGCAACTGGCTCGTTTTGCGTCCCTCGGAACTGT
>DTYX01000541.1 GCA_012961655.1 Candidatus Poribacteria bacterium | reverse complement strand
TTACCTAAAATCTATACTTTTGCGTTTTTTTCATGACAAAAGACACGAAAGAAGGTATCCTATTTCCTAACCTTTGTCTGAATAGGAATACTTTTGCGATATCGGGGCTGAGATTGGGGATGACGAACACACCAACCGCCCAGATAAACAACAACGCCAAAATTGTCGTGGATGAACGGGATGCCAGAGCAGAAATCAGGACGCCTAAAGCGAAGAAACAGGCTAAATACAGCAAAGCGCCGACAATTATCAATCCCAAAGCACCCCAATCAGCAAAGCTGAATTGAATCAGCGGGTGCGTTGAAATGATAAGCAAGCCGGGAAGCAATCCAACAAAACAGGGCAGAATCAAGCTCAAATAACCGCCGAGCCATTTTCCAAAAATCAACATCGGCTTTTTTATGGCATTGGACACAATCAGCGATAGTGTGCCCGTTTCACGTTCGCCAGAGATAGCGTCGTAAGCAAACGGGATGGCTAAAAGCGACATCACAATGCCGATGATGAAAGTCAAATCGACGGTGGGGAACAACACGAAAATCGGATTGTCATCGATTGTCTCAATGGTTTCCGGGTGGCTGGCGGGCACAAGTCGCACAGACCGCGCCGAATTTTTAGAAATACCTTGAAACAACGTCCCCAATACCGATGGCTTCCTATCTACGTATGTCAACTGCCGGCTACTTGTCTCGTTGTACAGTTTGACGCGGGCATGATAATCGGCAAGTTCCTGCGCGTAGTCGCTTGAAAGTAATCTTTAGCGTTGTGATTAATCACCACGCTGAATCGAAAAAAGCAGGCTGAAGCCCGCTGTTGCAACACAGGGCGTTTTAACGTCCTTTTTTTGATTGAGCGTAGACGCGGCATACACATACGCTCCCACAGGGGAAAGCCGGGTGAGAACCTGCGATAGAGTTAGTCGTTTTCGTCTCAATACGGCGTAGCGTTCTTCTAACAGCATCAGCGCAGCCGTCGCTGCCCGTTGTGTCAAAGCCGAAACAAATAATCCGATTAAGAAAAACACCGCGATGTAAGCTAACGATACTAACAGCAGGAATGAAATCCGCAGCCAGCTTTCGCCGTTGAGCGCAATCGATGGTGAAAATACAAGTAAAAGAAATGCTATCAACGCCGCCGCCAAAAACGGAAATGCGATGCTCAAGTAACCTCCCAAAAACTTGCCCAAAAGCACCTGACCGCGTGAGATAGGATTCGACAGCATCAGTTGAAGCGTCCCCCTTTCCCGTTCGCCAGCAATAGCGTCAAACGCAAACAGAATCGTTAGCAAAGATAGCACCACTTTGGTGATGAATAGGAAATCGGGAGAAGGAAACAGCGCGAACAATTTATTCCTTTCCTGCTGATTGCCTGCGCGCCGAACTTGCGCACGCTAATCAATCGAACAGGCCGATTCATTCGACCTTCAAGCCCTCTCGCGAGGATGCTAAGTTCCACAGGGCGTCGATAGATGCCAATGATATCAACAAGGTCACCCGTTTGGCCCATAGGCTCTATTTTCCCTTCCTCATCGAAGCAAATATAATTTGCAAGAACCTCAAATGCGCGTCAAGCTGTAACTGGAAAGCCGCGCCGAATAATCTTTCAGCCCAAGCCATACGCTCACCATCAGCAAAATGACGCACAGCACAAATGCCAACGTTATCTTATGAGTTTGCCAGTTGTCATAAAGTTCCTTTTTTGCAATAAGCCAAATCATTCAAATTTCTCCCTTCATGATTTCAGTTCTCTCGGAAAGTCTGATAGATACTTAAATTTCAAACCTCCAAATACGATTCCAAGTGCCTTCTTACCCGCCGTAGTGCGTGAAACAGATGGGATTTTATCGTCCCTTCTGATTTACCCATGCGTTGGGCAATTTTTCTTACCAACAATCCTGGAAATGATTCCAACCCCTGAAATGCGCGCAGGATTACTTCTTGCGCTAAATCGGCGGCATCTTCAGGGTTGCGGGTAAATTGATAGGTTAATTTTAACACGCGATGCTGATATAAATTAACCAGCGCATCGAAAGCTTCCCGCTCTCCATCTTGAAAGCGTTGCACTAATTTCGACGAATCCATCGTTTGAGATTGTATTGTTCCATCCATGAATTCACTCACTCCTTACAAAGGAAGTGTTTAAACTGAGCCATAGTGAGCTAAAGCACCTAAAATAGGTACTCCAGGCATTCCCCTAAATGTATCCATTTGCTCTTGACAGATTTTGTTTCTCATGTTACTATATTTTTTGAGGTGATTTACATGAAAGCTGAGTTCAAAACAATTGAGGAACTTGAGCGAGAATATCCCAAAGAATGCCTATTGCTTGTTGACTACCAAGTTGACCCCGCCAATTCGCAGATTATTGGAGGCATTTTGGTAGAACATAGCAAATCCCGAAATGAAATTTATAAGAAGTTAGCCCAGTATGACAATGATAGATTCTGTATTTATTATACAGGTAAACCACACAAAGATATAAGATATTTATTATGACTACTCAAACTCCATTTAATACAACAACTTATATTATCCCAGTCAAAATGGAAGTCGAAGGCGCTAACGGTTTAAAAATTGCTAATTTATTGGCCGCATTAGATACTGGGGCATCATATACATCCATTCCATGGGATATAGCTTTTCGTTTAGGATATGACCCTGCGCGCTCGTCGCGGCGACAGCGAATTACAACGGGAGGTGGAACTGTGTATGTCCCACTCATTACCGTGTACGCAGTTCGCGCTTTAGGAATGCGTGAAGAGAATATTGATGTTCTTTGTCATGACCTTCCAGAAGAAAGTAACTTATACTGTTCTTGGTCTGAATTTCCTGCGCAAATTTGATATCAATCTCAAGTTTTCCAAAGGTATTATCGAAGCGACGCGTTTGGATTAAGCAAAAACGGCACTCTGCAGTATGTGCAGTACGCAGGTCTCAATTCACATCTCGACTACAATCTGTCGATTTTGGAAAATCGACCTACAAATTATTTCCCTAAAAAATACCCGCAATGGTAACTAATCCTATTGGTATACCGCCTGCGGAAATCAATCCTATCGGTATGTCTCCTGTCTGGGAAATTTCTGACTTTGAGGTTTAGAACGAGCAATGTTTAGAGCGGCGTTCGCCGCGCTGAAGAAGTTTGTGAGTCCAAATATCTTGCCGGAGCCATCAAGCCATAAGGGGTTGATTGGCAAGTTTATCAACGAGTTGATTAACCGTCGGAAAGTCTTTCCAAGAAAGGTCGGAAATTATTTACACGAGAACTTAAAATATCGAATCATAGGCGATTATAAACTGCATGATGTTTCAAAGCGCAATGCGCGTCGCTGTTTAAATTATGCTCAAGAATTTCTGACAAAGATAGAGGAGGTTGTAAAACAATGAATAAAATAGAATCTTACATGACAGAAATCTGCACGAAAATTAAAGAGAGATATCCGGAAGCTGTCATCAAACCTTCTATGAAATCTTATGATACCGCGGATGCGACAATAGACATTTATTTGCCCTATGAAGTAGACGAAGATTTCAAATCAGAAATTGGCGAACGCGAAATAGAGATTCTTTTGGAGGATGATTTATTCATCCTGACCTTCTGGTTCGACACAGAACAATCATGGCAGTGGCTTATGGCGCAAAGAGGACAAATAGAACAAGCAGCATCAACCGCCTAACGCAGATTGGGAAATCTGCGCCACGATTCACTCTTGTGGGGCAGGTTTCCTAACCTGCCGTCCCAAGACTCTCGGCTCAAGGAGTAACTTTCCAAACGTCCCGAGTAATCCTTGAGCGCAAGATAAAAACTCACAGAGAATAGTATCGCGCACAGCGCAAATGCCAACACGATTTTTCGACTTTGCCAGTTGTCAATCAATTCTTTTTTAGCTATTAAGAAAATCATCAAATTACCTCCAAAAAATGGCAAAAGGGCAAGAGGGCAAAGTACCCTTTATCCCCCTTCACGTTTCACGTTTTACGCTTTAAATAAACAATCGAAGCAAAATCCTTTATCTTTTGACATGCAAATCTTTAATATAGCAAGCGTCGTGCCAGAATGCGATTTTTCTTCTTTCACGTTGTATCCTTTCACTGTTCATCGGAACTTTGACGATGTTGGCGTTTAAAAGATGGGACGCCTTTTGGGGCAGAATGAACTCGGCGACTGTAAAAAATTTGGGCAGTAAAGAGAAGTAAAAGGAGAGATTTTCGCGGAAACGTTCGATGTGGCTTGGGTGGGTTGTACTGTAAAAATTTTTGACGGGAAAATGGCGACAGGTCGATCAAAATGAAGTTAAGATTAAAGAGGGTGGGACTTATCTTCACTGTAAAAAAATTTGACAGAGATATTCCTTTTCCTTCCTTAGAAATAGTTTCTCATCAAGCGCTACGCTTTTCATGATGAATTTGTGGTCGTCAGGCTGTTCAGACATATCCATACTCTTCCTATTTGCCGAATTCCCCAAGTCTTGCAGGACGAAACTCCGCCGCTGCGGCTACGGGAATTCTATCATGGGGGATTTCCGTTTGTCAATAAAATAAGTTGACATTTCTTAAAAAGGTTGTTATAATAAGAATCGCACCATTTGGACAAAAAAGTTGAAATATTACAAAAAGGAATTGCTTATGAATACCATATCGTTATATACTAAATTAAACTCTTTACCAGAAAATTTAAAAAAGGAAGTTCTTGATTTCCTGGA
>DTYX01000540.1 GCA_012961655.1 Candidatus Poribacteria bacterium | reverse complement strand
TTATTCTACAATAGCCTAGGTATCCCCATAGCCGCTGGTATCTTGTCCCACTGGGGCATATCGCTCAAACCGGAATACGCCGGACTTGCCATGGCGCTCTCCTCTGTCTCTGTCGTGACAAATTCGCTGTTACTAAAGCGTTTTGAAAAGAAGCTTTTTTAAGAAAAGGGTTTAGGCGCGGTGCACTCACTGGCGCATCAATTATCCACCATGGTGTAGCAAATTCGATAATGATGCCGCCCGTTATGAAGTTCAATGTTGAATACGCCCCAAAAGGCTATGCGGACATTGCAGCCGCGCTCGGCGTGGATACTTCAGGCGTGTCCCTCGATGAAGCCGCCAACGCAGCTATCACCGCAGTACGTCAACTATCGCAGGACGTGGAAATTCCTCAATCCTTGAGCGAAGCGGGATTGCAGCGCGAAAGCTTGCCGAAGATGGCGAAAAATGCTATGCTCGACCATTGTTACAAACTGAACCCGCGTCCATGTACAGAAGAGGATATGCTGAGATTGTATGAAGAGGCGTTTTGAGTTACCCTCGCTATTCTCACAATCGAGTTCTTTCGGAAAGTCTTTTTGCAACCTCCCTGATACTCTTCAGTTCCGCAAGCTCCGTCTCTATTCTCTGCAACCTCTCCTCATCTTTGACATCCTCGCGTCGTTCAAGCCATCTTTTCAGGAATGGAGTAAAGATAACGGTCAGAATAGCGACGATGATAACGACAAGCACACCTATAATGGCGCCATAGATGGTATTCATCCTATCGTAAAGGGCATCCATCCTCTCAGTCAGATTCTGTCTCGTTACGATGATATCAGTTTTCACGGCGATGATATCATCTTTTGTAGCCATCTTGCCCTTCATCTCGGCGATGTCCAACTTAATTGCGACTATCTCTTTGTTGATAGGCTCAAGAGCTTTCCGCAATATCAGTTCCACATCCTGCTTTGTAAGCTGAGCGGAACAGGGCAAGGTTATGAAAAAAATCAGGGTGAGAATCAAAGCGGTTCTCATGACACAACTCCTTTTCCTTTTTATGGAAATTATCCGAGTCTGTTAATCAACGCCGCGATATACCCAGCCCCGAAGCCGTTGTCAATATTGACTACAGCTACCCCTGAAGCGCAGCTATTCAACATGGCCAACAGTGCCGAAATACCGCCGAAGCTGGCGCCGTAGCCAACGCTGGTCGGCACGCCGATGACGGGTTTATCCACCAATCCGCCGACGACGCTTGCCAACGCGCCTTCCATTCCGGCGACGACAATGATGACGCGCGCTTGGAATAATTTTTCCTTGTTGCCCAGTAAGCGGTGCAAACCCGCTACGCCGACATCATATAATCGTTCTACTTGATTGCCCATAATTTGCGCTGTTTCTAAAGCCTCCTCCGCAACGGGAATGTCCGATGTGCCCGCCGTTACAACTAAGATACCCTTTTGTATTTCGAGCGGCGTTTGAATAACGCTAATCGTTCTGCCCAATTCGTTGTATTGTACCGCAGGCTCAATTTCTTGAAGGGCTTTGTAAACTTCAGGCGCCGCTCTCGTGGCTAACAAATTGCTCCCTCTTGAGAGAATGCGCTTAGAAATCTCAACGGTTTGTTCAGTGGTTTTGCCTTCGCATAAAATCACCTCTGGAAAACCCTTGCGTAGCTGTCTATGATGGTCTACCATTGCAAAACCAAGGTCCTCATAGGGCAAATCGCGGAGACGTTGGACAGCAATTTCTATTTCAAGCTCGCCCGTTTTAACTTCTGCCAATAATTTTCTTAAATTCTCAACGTTCATTTGATTTTGAGAAAGGGAGAATAGGAAGGAATAGCAAGAAAGCCATCCCTTCTTCCCATACTCGGTTCTCTTGAAATTCCCAATACCTTTTGCAATGCAGTTTTGTGGAAAAGTGAAATCCTTTTTCCCCCTTTCCTTCCCTTCCTTCCATCCTTCCAAACCTTCCATGTATTTCGCGGGTTAGACGGATTAAAACGGAAAAATAGATGAGCGCACTTCCGAGAAATCCCTACTATGATTCCTCTGACGAATCTGATCTAATTCCGCTAATTAACTCGGCTCTTGTCCGATGAAACGTATCTTTGCCAGCTTCCAAGGTCGCTTTGACATTTTCTTGCACGTCAGCAGCTATCTCTTTGCCATGTTCAACCAGCTCTTCGACTTTTTCTCTGGCTTTACTTGCGGTTTCTACTGTTCGTTCCTTCACTTCTTGAGAGACGCCGCGTATCTTTTCTCGTGTCTCTCTGCCGGAGAGAGGCGCTAACAATAAACCTATCCCAAACCCCATTAAACCGCCTGCCAGAAAAGCAAGTAGGATTGAAGTAGCGCTACTGTTCCCATTGTCAGCCATTGAATTCACCCCCTCTATTCTTTCTTAATATTTTTCTGTCGGCTTTGAGTTATAGTTGCCAGTCCAGTCTTAACAGCATTCCAAAAACTGATAATATCTATTATTGGAACAAAAAGTTTATCCCGATAAAACTCCACCTTCTCGATGGTCTCTTTGGTAAAATCCGTTGTGGTAGCGACAACTTCATCGATTTTCGTCAAATCTTCGTTGATTTTACCGGTGATTTCCTCGATGTTACCCGCTATCCCTTTGATTTCCGTTTCACTAAGTTCTTGAATGGATGCGGTAATACCATTTACGTTTCCGGTGATACCATTCACATTCTCAAGTGTTACGCCTATTTTGGAAATTTCCTCATTCAACTGTCCGGTGAGATTCTGAATGTTGTTCATCGTCGGTTTGATTTCCATCTCGCTCAATTCCTGGAATGATTTCGTCACTCCATCCAGATTTCCGATGACATTGCTTATTTTGGGAATTACTTCTGTATTTATTCCAGCCAATGTTTCTCTGACTTTAGGCAGCAGCGCAACAAGGACATAAATGATCAAAAATCCAATCATTGCCAGCGCGAAAGCCGCGCAGATGTATAAAGTTATTACCATCAACTCACACTTCCTTTCCATGTTGAAAATCCCGAGAATCGGAGAGAGCGCTCATACCGACTCGCCTTCATACTTTGAAATTTACACATAATTTTTTCAGTCGCCGTCGATTTAATCCGATCAAGCCCTATTCACGCATGATGGTCACCATCCTTTCGTGTGCATTTAGGTTCTAAGTAGAGTTTCACGTTTCACTCTTCACTTATCACGTTACGATATATTTTCCAACAATTTCCGCGGCCGCGTCGATTGCTTCCCGAAGTTTCGTCGAGTCTCGTCCTCCGGCTTGCGCTAAGTCAGGTCGTCCGCCGCCGCTGCCGCCGATGATTTTCGCCACGTCCTTAATGATGTCTCCTGCTTTGAGTCCTTTGCTTTCAATCAAGTCAGGCGTTACGCCTGCGATGAGCGTGGGTTTGCTATCGGTCACGGAGCCAAGAACGACCACGCCTGAACCTAACTTATTCTTGAGATTATCGATAATCGAACGTAACTCTCTGCGGTCGGCATTGTCTAAAACCGCCGCAATCACTTTCACACCATCGACAACTAGCGCTTTCTCGACTAAATCACCGACTTGCGAACGAGCGAATTCTCTTTTCAACTGTTCTATTTGTCGTTCTAAATCACGATTATCTTGCAATAATTTCTGAACTCGGTCAATCAATAGGCGTTTGTCAGCGCCGCTCACTTTCAGCAGTGATACCAGCTCAGAGAGAATCTCTTCCGATTCTTGCTGATATCGATATGCGGCTTCGCCGGTGAGCGCTTCGATGCGTCTCACGCCCGCCGCAATGCTACTTTCACTGAGAATTTTGACCAGCCCGATTTCCCCGGTTGATTTCAGGTGAGTGCCGCCGCACAACTCCATACTGAAGTCTCCCGTCTGTACGACATTCACTGAATCACCGTACTTTTCCCCGAAGAAGGCAATTGCGCCCTTGTCTTTTGCTTCTTGCAACGACATCCGCTCAACGGTAACCGGCGCGCATTCCCGAATGCGTTCATTTACTAGTTGTTCTACTTGTTTTAGCTGTTCTTTTGAAACTGCTTCATAATGGCTGAAATCGAACCGCAGGCGACCTGGTTCGACTAATGAACCGGATTGGGCGACATGTTTGCCTAAAACAGTTCGCAAGGCGTTATGCAGAATGTGCGTAGCAGTGTGGCTGATGGCTATTGCTTTTCGTCGTTTGATATCGACTTCGGCTGTAACATTATCATTTGGCGATAATGTGCCTTTGATAACTTTGCATTTATGTACGATTAACTCTGGAATTGGTTTAACGGTATCAGTTACCTGTAATGTTACGTCAGCGGTTGAAATCGTCCCCGTATCCCCGACCTGGCCGCCTGATTCTCCATAGAACGGAGTTCGGTTTAAGATGACATCTATTTCATCGCCTTCGACGGCTTTTGAGAGCAGTTCGCCATTTTTTACAAGCGCTAAAACTTCCGCTTCCGCGTTAGTACATTCGTATCCGAGGAACTCCGTGGCGCCATATTCCTGGTAGACATCAGCGTATATTTCTTCACCAGGTCCGCCAGCCGCTTGCCATGATGCTCTACCGCGTTCGCGTTGTTCCGCCATCGCTTGTTCAAATCCCACCTCATCCACTGTGAACCCCTGTTCCGTGGCAACTATCTGGGTCAAATCCAGAGGAAAACCGTAGGTATCGTACAATTCAAACGCCTGGCGGCCGGGCAAAATGTTCGCTTCGCTCACCGACGCCTTCGGCTTACGGGATTGATTTGCCACTTTTAACTGCGCCAAAGAATTATCGAGAATTTCCAAACCTCTGTCTAAAGTTTTTAAGAACCTTTCCTCTTCAGAGAGAATAATTCTCTTCACAAGTTCCTGGCGTTGAAGGATGTCAGGATAGGCCTCACCCATCAAATCCACAACAGTATCGACAAGTTTATGGATAAATGGCTCATCCAGCCCTACTCTCTTGCCGTAAAGCACAGCCCTTCGCAGGATACGTCGAATCACATAACCTCGTCCTTCATTGGACGGCATCACGCCATCGCCGATGGCAAAGGTCAGACAGCGTGCATGGTCGGCAACTACACGGTGTGGCGTGCCGCGTTCATCGCCATAATAGTCGTGCCCTGACATATCAGAGATGACATCAATAATAGGGGTAAAAAGGTCAGTATCATAATTTGAACTCTTATCCTGCAGAACAGCTACAACCCGCTCAAATCCCAGACCTGTATCCACATGCTTTTTGGGTAAAGGGTGCAGCGCACCCGTTTCATCACGGTTGTACTGGATAAAAACTAAGTTCCACAGTTCGACAAAGCGCGAACAGCCTTCGACCTCTACGCCACAGGTATGACCTATTGAATCACAGGCGTCAGGGCCAAGGTCAATGTGAATTTCAGAACATGGGCCGCATGGCCCTGTCTCGCCCACCTCCCAGAAATTTTCATCAAACCGAGAAACCCTTCCCGGTCCGATATCTGTCACTTCATACCATAACTCTTCAGCTTCATCGTCATCGCGGAACACCGTCGCCCACAACCGTTCCTTCGACAAGCCCCAAACCTCGGTCAGCAATTCCCAGGCAAAGATAATAGCTCCTCGTTTATAGTAATCCCCAAACGACCAATTTCCGAGCATTTCAAAAAAGGTATGGTGGGTCGTATCGTGTCCGACTTCATCTAAATCGTTGTGTTTT
>DTYX01000539.1 GCA_012961655.1 Candidatus Poribacteria bacterium | reverse complement strand
TCCTTTTTAGCACAGTTATCGCACATGCCGGGCAGAGTCTCACCCTTACACCATTAATGGTAAGAAGAGCTGGCGATGCTGTCAAAACTCCACATTCTTCACATTCTTCAAGTTCATTGACAAACATTGAAATTTCTGTCTGAATAGCTTTAAGCTTTGTCTTATCTTCCCCTTTAAGCATCGGTTTTTCGCTCAATTGAAGAACATCCTTCAAAATAGCCTTTAACTTCTCTTTTATTTCCCCCTCTTTTGCCATTTTTGTATGCCTCATGCTATAAACGGTACTGTCAAATGCTCTCCATGGAAGAGAGAATGAAAGCTCAAAAAGTTGTCCCCCTCAATATTCCTTGTGTTTTCTGGGATCCAGGTGGCTTTTTCATTCATAGTTTGACAGTACCTATAATTCGGTTCTCGTTGACAGTTCAAAATTTCTCCTTTACCACCTGATGTTAGGAAAACTCCTTAAGTAGCGAATTTACGAATTGAAGGTTTTCCCTCGCTATCTCCTCAGGAGGGTCTTCGTATCCGTGCCCCATCTCCAAAGAAAGGACATAGTCGTATCCAACTCCCTTTAAAGCTTTAAGAATTTCTCTCCAGTTTAGCACACCCTTGCCTGGGGGAGCGAACTTAAATTGCTCTCCCCTTTCCATGCTGAAAGCCTCTCCCTTCTCTATCTCCTCATCAACCAATTCAGAGACTGTAGCATCCTTTACATGGGTATGGACAATCTTCTCTCCGAATTCCTCAATAAATGGGATGACAGACTCCCTTTGATATGGGAAATGGCTCGGGTCAAAGTTTATGTATAAATCATCCCTCCCCAAATCATCAAAAAGTTTCTTTGTCGTCTCAAAGTTGCATACCATGTAAACGAATACCGGTTCAATCCCCACCTTGACCGCTTTTGACTCTGCATGTTCAAGGATTTCTCTGTAAGCGTTAAGAAGATTCCCCCACTCTTCTGTCTTGGCTATCTCTTTCGTCCCCTTCAGCCAATGCTTCTGCTGTTCTTCCGCTTCGCTTGGGAGAATCCCGCTTACCGTATGCACAACCGGTATACCTGCGTGCTCAGCGATATCAACCATCTTCTTTGTGTGCTCAACTCTCCTCTCCCAATCAGGGCTTGAATAACCGACATGGCACTGAAAGCCGGTTATCTCCAACCCCAAAGAGTTTGCCCAATCCACCAATTCCAAAGAAGAATCCTTTGAATACTGCTTCCCTTCGCCATTCATATCAGAGGCTGGCAGCTCCACGCAAGGATATCCAATATCCGATGATAGCTCAACTCCTTCCTCAAGTGACATCGTTTTCATAAAATCTCCAATCAGAATTCCTGGTTTCATGTTGTTTTTCTCCTTTCTTAAAACGGCAATATAGCCTTTAAGCTCCTACCCAAGATGTTTTCCTCATCTTCCTTTGCTGGTAGTGTTTCAGGTTTTTTATTTAACGCAAAGACGCTACGAGGCGCAAAGAAAATATCAAATTTTTTCCTTTCCGCTCTTTGCGGTTAAGTTCCAGACTCAACATTTATAACACCACCCCTTTGCTTTACACTCCTTTACTTAGTTCTTACGCAAACAACTGAGTAGTCTGCGTCTCTTCGTCAAATCTTTTTATCATCTCTATTTCACTTATCTCCATTGTATACACTTCGGCAAAGCCAACGACAATGCAACCTGGAAGCAAATGCCCTCCTACTGTGGAGACTTTTCCATCCTGTACAAAAGAAAAAGTGCCATGGACATGTACTTGAGGTAGGTTTTCCTCCTCGACTTCGTAGATATCGCCGGAAAGAGTGAGAATTTCACAGGTCAAATCATAAGTTCTAAAATCTCGATTCGCATCAGTTATCGGGTATTTCTCTGGCACTTCTTTTAAATTTCTGATTCTAACTCTCTCCATAGCCCCTACTCCCGAGAATATGATACCGTATTTTATCTCTTCTTCGGCGACAATCTCCCTGATACTTTGGAGCAAGTCACTACCTGGCAAGATTCTAGATACGATGATACGAGCCGGCTTACCGGCGCGCTTTACATATCTATTCTTCATCTTTCTTCTCCCCTATAATATTTTGAGTTTTCAGAAGAGCGGCCAATCGCAAGTCGCGCCATTTTACTAACTCCTCAATTGAGATTGCACGAACCATCTCCATCTGCGAAACTTCTTCGATTAATTTTTCTCTATCTTTTTTTGAAAGAGAAGTAAAAGAACCCAAGGACTTCCATCTTTCAGCCATTGTCGGGCCTATATGTTCAAGATAGGAGGCGATGCCACCTTCTCCGCCGCCTAAATGGTAAGTTAAGAAGGGACACGACTCTGTCAGGCTTGTAGCTTTCATTTCCCCAGCCGCGCCATTTGCCTCCAGCCCCCCAAGGCGTTCCATACCACGCATAGTGAAATGCTAAAACTTTCGGTTCCATTTTATCTCCCTCCTTAAGACAAAAGTCATATTAAATCAGCTTCTCCTTTGTTCGGTATTTCATGTATTCTTCTCTTTTGGACTTCAAGTAAGTAGGAATCGGCACATCCCACCAAGCATTTGTATCCGGCACGAGTGTTTCTTCTCTAAATGCGCGGTTAACCATCACATCCAGCACGCTTGTTTTTTTAGAATCGAAAGCTCTTTTCAATGCTGGCTTGATTTCTTCTGGCTTTTCAACTCTTTCACCATAAGCGCCAAATGCTTGGGCAACGAGAGCAAAATTTGGAGTGTAAAGCTCACCATCCTTCTTGGTAAACTCCGTGGCGATAATCCTATCCTCACCAAACTTCGATATCTGCAAGTCTCTGATAGAGCCCCAACCTATGTTGTTAAGCACGCAAACAACCACTGGGACGTCATACTGCATTGCAGTAGCAAGTTCCTGCATCGTCATCATGAAGTCACCATCGCCTATGACGGGGACTACTTGGGCATCAGGGGCTGCTAACTTTGCCCCTATAGCTGCTGGCAAGCTGTATCCCATTGTTGAGAATCCGCCTGATGTGAGATTCTTCCTCGGCTTGTAGAATGCGAAGCTTTGTATCAGGTGAGCCTGTGGGTTGCCAGCAGAAGTTACTACGATAGCATCTTCATCCAAAAACTCCCTTAGCTCCTTGTAAAAGCGGGGCATGGTCACTGGAACTAAATCAGAGTCTCTTACCTTCGCAAGTTTTGCAAACCATTCCTCCTTCAGCTTTTGTATCTCAGAGAAGTAAGGTGTCTGCCGATAGTCAACCTCTTCCTTTATCTCCTTCAAATTCTCAAGTAGCGCGGCAAGGACGAGTTTTGCATCCCCTACTATCCCTACAGCCACGGGATAGTTCTTCCCAATCTCCTGTGGGTCGATGTCAACGTGAATTAGTTTCGTCTCACGAAATCATTAGTTTGAAAACTTACTTATACTACTCACTTTTAAGACGGCAATATAACCTCTAAGCTCCTACCCAATATATTTTCCTCATCCTCTTTTGGTAAAGAAAATGAACGAACTGCCTCGATACTCCGTTTTATATTAGAAAAGGATTCCCAGGGATAATCTGTCCCGTAAATAATCTTTTTTGAATCTACTCTATAAAACAAATAAGCGAGCAAATCTTTTGGGAATCCCCAGAAATCACTTTCCTCAACGGGGATTGCAGTGATTCCAGCATAGCAGTTTTTGTTGTTTCTTACAACAGCCAGAGCCTGAGAAAAGAATTCCATCCCTCCCATGTGTTCAACGATAATCTTCAGGTTAGGGTGGTTTTGCGCAACCTCATCTAGCAGGATGGGCATATAGTGAGTCAGTCGCCAACCATGCACTCCTGTGTGAAAAAGAAGGGGTAGCCCAAGCTCCTCAGCGCGGGCGTAAAAAGGCTCTGCTCTTTCATCATTTATCCGCATCCTTAAAACGGGCGGATGAATCTTTACACCCTTAAAACCCTTTTCTGCGAATTGGTCTAAAATCTCAATGGCATCTGCATCCAATGGATTGACGGTAACAAATCCAACCAGCCTCTCTTCCCCTTTAATCTCTTCGTATAACCACTGATTTGCCTCTCTCGCCGTGGTTTTTACCTGCTCAGGGAAAGGAGTAAATGTAACTGCCTTGTCGATTGAAAGTTCATCCATCCAGGAGAGCAAAGTTTCGATAGTACCCGCTTCTGGTTCCTCTTTCTTAAAAGCCCCTTTGGGAAAAGCATGACAATGATTCACGAACATAAAAAAACCTTCGCCTTAACCTTTTATACATTGCCTCAGATATTCCGCGCATTTTGGCAATTCCTCCTGAGGCTCACCAGGAATTGAACATTCCAAAGCCATGTATTTGTCATACCCAATTTCCTTTAAAACTGCAAACGGTTTCTTAAAATCAGTATGTCCATATCCAGGGAGCAGACGCGTGCTATCGGCGAGATGGACGTGCTGCACGTAAGAAGCCGCTTGCTTGAGGCTCTGGGCGATGTCCTCCTCCTCAATGTTCATGTGGAAGAAGTCAGCCATAATCTTGATGTT
>DTYX01000538.1 GCA_012961655.1 Candidatus Poribacteria bacterium | reverse complement strand
GGATATTGTAAATCTTTATCACAACTTGCAAAATTCATCTTCTCATTCCAGTTGCACTCAAGCCATTGACTTCAAATGAAAGCTTATCCCCGGAGCGCATGCCATCAATAACGTCGGTATACAGGCGGATCCAAAACCCAACCTAACTATTTTCTGATTTTGACGCTTCATTAAAAGCCTTGACCAATTCCGCCGCGGTGTCGCATTTGTCCAGTAATTCTCCGACGATAGCTTTTGTGCCCCTTTGAGGGTGATTCATTGGCACTCTATCCAGCAGTATTGATGAGCCATTGGTTGTCTTCTCGATATGAAATGTCATTGAATTCCAATTTACGCTATAGATATCTTTGGCGAACTTCCTCAGGCATCTGCCTCTGAAATAGGCGCGGGTATCGGTGGGTGGATTGGACATCGCATGAATAATTTCCTGTTGCTCAACGATTCGCTCGATTTTACCATTTTTCAGCAGACGATAGTATAGCCCTTTGCTCGGTCTGATGTCGTGATATTGGATGTCGAGCATTGCGATTTTGGGATGATTCCAATCCAGATTATGTCGAGCTCGATATGCTTCGATGAGATGACGTTTGATAACCCAATCTAGTTGTTGGTCTAATTGCATTGAATCTTCTTTCAATTTGGCGAGGACAAATTCCCACTTGTGCAAAATATCCTTTGTTACTGGTGAGATATCAAGGATGGAAAAGTGTTTTACGGCAAGTTCCAGATATTCTTGTTGAATTTCTACGGCGCTTAACTCTCTACCATCATTTAGTTTCAGTTTTTTTTTGCAGGAGAGGTCGCGTGAGACATCTTTGAGAGCTTTTACGGGTTCTTGAAGTTTGAATTGAGTATTGACAATATCGTCTTCGATTAGCTGCAAAATCAGCGCAGTAGTTCCCGCTTTGAGATATTCCGCATATTCCGACATGTTCGCATCGCCCACAATTACATGCAGGCGTCGATACAATGTTTCATCAGCATGCGGTTCATCGCGGGTATTTATAATCGGTCTATCGACCATAGTGCTTAAACCGACTTCCGCTTCAAAGAAGTCAGCGCGCTGAGAGATTTGATATTCGGTGGGTTCCCCGTCATTTTCTACGCCAACCTTGCCGCTACCGGTGAAAATCTGACGAGTGACCAAAAAAGGCATCAGACCATCCACTATATTTTCAAAGGGGGTTTGCCTATCCATCAGGTAGTTTTCGTGGCATCCGTAGCTATGTCCTTTTCGGTCGCTGTTGTTTTTATGGATGAGAATTTCCTGACCCGCTGGCAATGCTTCCTCGGCAGCCATACGGCTTACATCCAAGATTAACTCGCCAGCTTTTTCGTATATGACGATGTCTCTGGCGTTGGTACATTCAGGTGTGCAATATTCTGGGTGGGCATGGTCAACGTAGTATCTTCCTCCGTTGACCAAAATATCATTGATAACGGAATTCTTTTGCTCTTCTGTTTCCTTGTCGCCATCAGATTGAAATCCTCTGGCGTCCATGAGAGGATTTTCCTGTTCATAATCCCATATTATCTCTTTAAAATCCCTCTCCTTGTAGCTATTGACGACCAGGTTGGAAGCCGAAACAGGGTCTTGCTCTGTAGCATTCCTGACGGAGATGCTGTATTCGGTTTCAATCCCCATGATCTTTGGTATTGACATTTATTACCTCTTATACTAAATTAGGCTTGAAATTTCCCATCATAATGGTTGTAAGACATAAACGTAATACGTAATGCGTAAAACG
>DTYX01000537.1 GCA_012961655.1 Candidatus Poribacteria bacterium | reverse complement strand
TTAAAATTCGTTGAACCAAATGCAAAGCCGGAGGACTTTGTTCGCCCAGGGCATATCTTTCCGCTGCGCGCGGTGGAAGGTGGTGTTTTAAGAAGAGCGGGGCATACTGAAACAGCGGTGGATTTAGCGCGCTTGGCTGGCTTATATCCCGCGGGCGTCATCTGTGAGATAATGAACGAAGATGGTACGATGGCGCGGGTACCTGAACTACTTTCCTTTGCCCAGCGATATGGATTAAAAATTACCACTGTCGCCGACCTTATCGAATATCGCAGCCGGATAGAAAGGTTGATAGACCTAAAATTAATCACTAAGATTCAGACAATGTACGGTGAGTTCGCGCTCCACGTCTACGAAAGCATCCTTGATGGCGAGGACCATCTGGCTTTAGTCAAGGGCGACGTTTCGCACGGTAGACCGGTGTTGGTGCGCGTGCATTCACAATGTCTGACCGGGGATGTGTTTGGCTCCTTGCGGTGCGACTGCGGCGAACAATTGGAAAAAGCTATGATGATGATTGAAAATGAAGGTGAGGGTGTGTTGATATACATGCGACAGGAGGGGCGCGGTATCGGCCTCACGAATAAATTGCGAGCATATCTGCTGCAAGATGAAGAGGGATTGGATACCGTCGAGGCTAATGAAAAGTTGGGATTTCCCGCCGACCTGAGAGATTACGGCATCGGCGCACAAATCCTAGTAGACCTCGGCGTGAAAAAAATGCGACTTATGACTAACAACCCGAGAAAACGAACAAGTCTGTCAGGATATGGTCTTGAAGTCGTCGAGCGAGTGCCAATCGAAGTCCCTCCCAATGAATTCAATCGCAGATATCTGGAAACGAAGCGAACAAAATTGGGACATCTGCTTTTCAACAATTGGTGAACAATAATCAAAATTATCGTACTATAAAATAAATAATTTAAGGAGAACATGCAAATGACGCAACAGGAAAGCTTGTCTCAGGCAATGGCTAATTTGGAAGAAGAAAAGGCAAAAAACCTCGTTAAGGAAAAGATTGAGGCTAAAGTTCCGGCTATAAAAATTCTAAAGGAACTTCAGACAGGCATGATTGAAGTGGGC
Source organism: Candidatus Poribacteria bacterium (assembly GCA_012961655.1). GTDB lineage: Bacteria > Poribacteria > WGA-4E > DTYX01 > DTYX01 > DTYX01. The sequence continues at coordinate 2,506 of DTYX01000537.1, read as the reverse complement.
AATCGTTACCAAAGAGATGAATACTTCGTCGCTGAATTAGTATACGCTGGCGAGATTATGAAGGAAATTACGGCTGATTTGGAGCCGCTACTGGAGGGCGCGCCTGAATCTGAGACAACTGTCGGAAAAGTAGTTATAGGGACTGTCAAAGGAGACATCCACGATGTCGGCAAAGATATCGTCGTCATCATGCTGCGTGGGGCTGGCTTTGATGTTATCGATTTAGGCGTGGATGTCCCTCCGCAGAAGTTCGTCGAAGCGATAAAAGAAAGCGGCGCCCCAGTAGTTGGCATGAGCGTATTTTTAACCATGGCTTATGAAGCCGCGGCTGAGACTGTTAATGCCATTAAGGAAGCGGGATTGCGGGATAAAGTGTCCATTATGATAGGCGGCGGGCCAGTTACTGAATTGGTGCGTGAAAAGACCGGTTGCGATTTTTACGGCAAGGACGCCGCTGCGGGTGTGAACTATGCGCTAAAAGTAGTGGGTTCAAAAAAGGCGGCGTAAACTGTAAAACGTACTATGTATTGCAGGAAGTGATTTTAAGTGGCGAGACCTTTGGTTGAAGTAGAAATAGATGGAAATAACTTTCATGCTATTCTGGATACAGGTTCATGGAGGTCATACATTTGAGCCGAGCTTGCAAAAGGATGTCCTGTCGTCTCCGTCCAACCCTTCCATGTGAGATTGGGAGGTAAAACGTTTACTATAAAGGAAGGCAGTGTTGTTCAGAGTATTGTGAAGGACAGCCAAAAAGTAGGATATCGTTTCGGCGCTATCCTTTTTCCAGTCGATGACCTTGGCGAGGAAGATGGAAGGAAGATGGACATCCTTTTCGGAGCGGTAATTCTTGAGGATTGGGGTACCGTGATTGATGAAAGTACCATACTGAGAAAAGGGGAGCTTGTAGAACTCTGATTCTTTTCACAATGGAAAAAATATATCAGATCGATTTCGAGCCGATAGGCCTCAGAGGTGTTTGCAACGCTAATCAATCGCTTTTGGAGGTGGCGCTCAATTTTGGTGTGGAGATTGCCAATCTCTGTGGTGGAAAAGGTACTTGCTACGGTTGCAAAGTGCAGATTTTAAGTGGAGACGTTTCAAGACCATCTCCCAATGAACAGGAGGTTTTCTCAGAGCAAGAACTGAAAGATGGTTGGCGTTTCGCTTGTCAAGTCTATCCTAAAAGTGATTGCAAAGTAAGGGTGCCAGCAGAATCCTTGACAGTTCCACAACGCATACAGATTGAAAGCATACAAGTCAATGTTATCCCTGAACCTTATGTCCGCGCATACAATTTAAAGTTATCCCCGCCTACTCTATCGGACACCCGCGATGACGCTCAACGCTTGCTGGAAACTTTAAGCCGAAGTCAGGTGGAACATCCCGATAAAATCGGGGAACTTCGGCTATCTTTTTGTCAAAGTATCGATATCGACGTATTGCGGCATCGACCTCCACTGTTGCGTTCTTTGAATTGGCAAGCTCGTGTTTTCGTCCGTGAAGATGAAGTAATAGCGATTGGAAGCTGGGCTGATAAACACTTAGGATTAGCCGTAGACCTGGGTACCAGTAAAATAGCCGGATATTTATTAGATTTAGATAGTGGCAAGACATTGGCGGCTTTGGGCATCCCGAACCCCCAAATAAGCTGTGGGGAGGATGTCATAACCCGCATGGCATATGTAAAAGAGTCGCCTTCCAACGCGAAACGGATGCAAAAGCTAACCGTAAATGCGCTTAACCAGCTTGCCGCTGACTTGTGCGCCAAGATTGAAGCCAAACCGGAACAGATTGTGGATGTTGCAATCGCGGGCAACACCGCCATGCACCATTTATTACTGGGGTTGCCCGTAGAGCAGTTGGGACTCTCTCCTTATGTACCCGCGGTTAGCAGCGCGCTAAATATCAAAGCTCGCGATGCCGGACTTAATATCGCTTCGGGCGCTTATCTGTATATGATGCCAAATATCGCTGGGTTTGTGGGCGGCGACCATGTTGCGATGTTACTCGCTACAGACGCCTGGCGGGCTGAAGATTTAACCATCGCGCTGGATATTGGCACCAATACCGAGGTATCGTTAATCCGTGATGGTGAGGTAACTTCTGTTTCTTGCGCTTCCGGACCCGCCTTTGAAGGGGCTCATATCAAAGATGGCATGAGAGCTGCGAACGGCGCTATCGAAAGATTGCGCTTTGTGGGTAACCGCATCGAATATCGGACAATCGGTGGCAATCCACCCGTCGGCTTGTGTGGTTCTGGCATTCTGGACGCCATATCTCAATTATATTCGAGCGGCATAATTGATTTTCGCGGCAGGCTGGGCGACCACCCTAGAGCGCGACTCAGAGACGGGACCCGAGAGTTTGCGTTAATTAGTGAGGATGAGCGGAATGGCGGAAAGGCGATTACAATCACCCAAAATGACGTTCGAGAGATACAATTAGCCAAAGGCGCTATCCGAGCCGGTATTCAGGTTTTATTGGATAAAAAGGGATATTCACA
>DTYX01000536.1 GCA_012961655.1 Candidatus Poribacteria bacterium | reverse complement strand
CGCCCCTGGTACTGGGACACTACCTATCCTCTTAGTTGTAGTAACGACTTTTAGTCGTTTAAGTGCAAAACTCGTAAGATTAAAATGAAAAGGGAGGAATAGAAACTAATCGCCACCCCAACGAAGAGAGAGAAGTGATGACTAAGATACTTTTGCTTGAAGATGACGAGATGAAGCGTGATATACTCTCGAGGCAGTTGAGCAACGAGGGCTACCGGGTTGTTATTGCTGGCAATGGCAAGCAGGTGATTTCGATGGCTCAATCCGAAGCGCCCCATCTGATCCTGATTGATATGAATCTTCCGGAAATGAATGGTTTGGAGGTAGCTCGTCATCTGAAAACTGATGACATAACCCGTCATATTCCAATTATTGCTTTGATTGACCGCGCGATATTGGATAATCAAGGGAAAGAAATCGAAGCGAGCTGCGATGATTATGACATCAAGCCGGTGGACTTTTTACCGTTGCATAGGAAGATTCAATCCCTCATGAATAAAAAAGTCCACGACATGGGGCCTCACCATGGTTCCGTGCTGATAGTTGATGACCAGGATTATATCCGTAATCTATTCTGTATGCAACTTAGGCGTGAAGGTCATACCGTATTCGACGCGGCAAACGGACAGCAGGCGCTTAAACTGATGCGGGAACATGAATTCGACCTGGTGCTACTCGACATTATGATGCCGGGGATGAACGGCTATCAAGTGCTAAATCATCTCAAGGCTGACCCTTCACTGCGCCATATCCCTGTGGTTGTCATCTCGGGCGTGGAAGATTTCGATAGCATTGTAAGGTGCGTTGAGTTAGGAGCGGATGACTATCTTTTCAAACCTCCTAGGTGGGTGTTGCTACAAGCTCGAATCAATGCCTGCCTTGAAAAAAAGCGGTTGCGCGACCAATCTGAGCGCCTACTGCTCAATATCTTGTCCAGGGCGATTGCTGAGCGTTTGAAACAAGGAGAACACAAGATTGCTGATAGCTTTCCGGCAGTAACTGTCCTTTTTGCTGACATCATTGATTTTACCAGGCTTTCAGCCCGACTGTCGCCGATAGAACTGGTCGATTTGCTGAACGATATCTTCTCAGTCTTTGATCGATTGGTTGAGAAGCATGGTCTAGAGAAGATTAAAACGAGCGGTGATGACTATATGGTGGCCGGAGGCCTACCTACTCCGAGAAAAGACCACGCTGAAGCCGTTGCCGAAATGGCCCTCGATATGCAGGAAGAGATTGTCCAATTCAAAGCGAAAAATGGCGAACCCCTTAGAATGAGGATAGGTATCAATACAGGGCCAGTGATAGCGGGCGTTATTGGAGAAAAAAAGTTCATCTATGACCTCTGGGGCGACACCGTTAATATGGCAAAACGAATGGAGTCTGAAGGTATTGAGGGTTGCATTCAGGTTACAACGGCGACGTATGAGCATCTACGGGATAAATACCTGTTTGAGAAACGGGGTTTGATTAATGTTAAACACAAGGGCGAGATGGTCACTTATCTTCTCGTAGGTCGAAAAGTTCATATCCATTAAGCTCACTCTATATAACTTGATAATGTTAACGGAATCCGCATAAAATCTGTGTTCCAAGCAATTTTGCGGATTTTTTTTATTAGCCACTGATTTTCACAGATTTTCACAGATATTATTTTTTCAGTCTGTAATTGGAGAGGCACATCCACTCGACTCAAGCATATTTCTCCGCTAGTTGTAAGGCGATTTGCGTCCACTCCGTCAGACGATGAGGCTCATTTCGCACGGTGTGGAGGTCTTGCAAATTCACCTCGACGATGTTTTCGCGTGTCTTCTCGAAAGCGTCGCGTAGTTCCGCTTCGGCTAGTTCGGGATGCCAGCTTTCCATGCTCACGATAGTAGGATTCGGTTTATGGGTATAAACGTAGTCTCTGCCTACTTCAGTCGAGGCTACTTCTATATCAACCCATGGGCTCATGGAGACGCGGCGCAGATTCTTAATCTTGCGAATAAAGCGCATCTTATTGTGTAACGGCTCACAGCAGCCATAAGCGCTAAGGCCGAAAGGCTCGAGCAAGCGCTTTTCGTATTGAATGGCAAACTCATCGTGCATTTCAGGTGATATTCCCTCGGTGAAAATCTGTGTGGAACATCGAGCCCAAAGGTCTCTGAGGCGCACGTGTTCGCCATCAAAATCGGTTTGCGGCAACAGGTCTGTCCATCCGTAACCCCCTGAACCCAAACGTGTGTTGCCGTTGCTCAGCGATAGAAGACCGAGTTTTTCTATCTGTCTGATGCTATTGAGATGTCCTGTGGTAATCCGTTCCAGCGCTTCGTGAACCCATTTGGGGCGTTCGATAAGATCGACGAACATCTGCTGAATGCCGCGCCAGCGGATGAATTGGTCCATAACAGTTAGCCAGAAGAAATCCGGCCCACGCTTTTCCACCTGCAGAGTTCCATCGTAAAGTTCGCAAAGGCGCTCATAATTCCGCTCAGTCTGTTCCCAATCCACCCAGACCTGGGGATTTGTCTGGATTTTATCGATATCGCTTTCCTTCTCTATTGTGTTCTTGAAAAGTCCCGCGCCGAACTTCATCTCGGGGCGCTCCATGTCCACTTTCATACCGAATCCTGTGCTGCGGCTATCTCCCCTGATGATAATGGGACATACGACAACATCATCCACAACGCGGTCGTCAGGGAAGTTCTCCCAACAGTAAATCTTTTTGCGCAGTTCCATCTCCTGGCTTCGGCAAAACGCATCAGTAGTCTGAAGTTGGTCGTCGGGAATCAATTCGACCCAGATGCTGGGGTCAATAGCCTGAACATGGATAAGTGGTCGAACTCGTTCCAATCGGTTCAACCTTATCCACATATCTCGCTTCTCCTTATGTACGGGTAGACTGGCAATCTCGGCGACCTTTTTCGCAAGGTCTCGGATGATAAATTTATCTTTTTCTGCAATTGACATACCTTTTCTCCTTCTCGTTTTTCGGCTCTAATCGAATTCAAGAGGTATAGAAATCTTACGTGCGTGAAACGTGATGCGTGAAAGTGGTGAATGTTCGCCGCATGGAGTTGTGTCTAAATGATGATTCTTGAGCAGACTCTCCGCTTGTATACCGACACCGCAGACGGAATGGGTCGGATGAACACTCCGGATAGTACCAGGTCGTGTGCGAAAGTATTCTGGTAATGCGCCTACGCACGACGGGGTATTTAGCACGTCGAAAACAGGATTTTCGGCGTCTATGTGTGCATAACTTAGCGCAGGCATGAGGAGCGTTCCATCTTCCCCAAGCGCTTGCAACATACCAAGCACCACCGTTTCGGCGCCGCCAGGAACTTTTCCCAACGAACGCAACGATATTCCCCTAATAGGTAGCTACACCCAATTCTAAATGTACCAATTCAATTTTCTCAGGTTCATTCGTACCTAATTTATGTTCAGCATCAGCCGCTATTGCAATGTAATTTGGCGGGCGTCCTGCCTGTGCCAGAGAGGGCAAACCGGTTGCCGCACGTTTTTTCTCAATGATAGTTGCCCCGATTTGGTCTATCGCGACGGGGTCAGTACTAACGAGCAATCCGTTGTAATCCCAGGTATACTGTGGATGATATCCCGGTCCATAATCATAAATGGCTTTGAGCGCATCACATATAGTAATTTTGGTTTTTTCTTTAATCAAAGGCGACGTGTTCAAATCGGCAACGGCGGCGTTAATATTATCGTGGTATTTATTGGGGTCATTGATAGCACCGAAGAAATTTTTTAGACTAAGAGTTACTCCCGCAATATTATGGTCTTTCAACACTGGCACATTGATGATAGCGGTGCAATAGGTTGAAAGAATCTTACTGATTTTCGACGCGACTGAACCAGATATTAGCAATTCACTTGAATACCCCACGCCTTCAGCATCCGTACCATAATACTTCACTCCTCTGCCGTCGCGGTTGATTTCATAACCCGCGTTTTGCAGTTCCGAATTATATCTATCCCATACGATAATCTGCCCTTGAGGTATTCCCGCGCTGACTAATCCATTTACAATGCAATTGACCAGTTCTGGATGAGATGACAGGTATTTACCCGCGCTCCTCAAACAGTTGACTTTAATGCCGACAGTATCATTGGGGTTAAAAAGCTTTCGCCAGGCAGCAGTCACAGAAGAGACTTCAGTAGCCCGTGACACAGCCGCATCCAGCATTTTTTGAATCTTTCCCTGACGCGCTTGTCCAACGGCGTCAGATATTTCGGCATTCTGAGCGATGACGACGGTAGATTTATCATAGACCAGCGATTCTTTTACCATTTCAATCTTCCGCCTAGAAGTAACACAACCTGATAAGCCTAAAAGGTTTATGCCCAATATAGCTAATTGTTGAAGAAATTCACGTCGGCTCTGATTAAATTCCATATCTGCCTTACCTCTGTGCTTCATATCTGCTAATTTCTTTGTGATATAACACCAAGTATTATACTGGCGAAATTTGTTGCAAAAAGGTTCGGTTCAAATTTATACTACAAAATTTTCAACAAAAAAGCCCGCGCAACTGTAATCGCCGACGGGCTTTTGAATCCACCGATATCCATGGATGTATCGCTGTTGGATTCAATACTAATAGTTCACTTTAATGTTGCTCCATGTTGTGGCTAACTTTCCCTTTGAGGATACAGCTTGAGCTGAATAGTTCATTGCCTCTTTTATCTCTTTCTCCATCAGCGGTCTATTGTAATATGCAGGTTCATCGATAATTCCGTCGAAATAGTCCTGTCCAGCATCATTGGAAAAGCCCACCCATACTCTTTTTTGCCAATTAAAATCGGAGTGGTCATAATCGAAATGCCCAACTGCTTTTCCATCAACATAAGCATCTTGTCCTTCGCCTGTCTCGGTGACTAAAGCAATATGATGCCATTTTCCATCGGAAACCTTCGTCGTGGTACACCAACCTGCTCCTCGCCACACTCTGAAGCAGATATTACCGCCTTGTATGTAAAAATGCCGGTCATGTCCGCCGGCGCCTGCAGGACCATCTAAAACAGAATATACTCCAACACCTGAATTCTTCGTATTAATCCACAGCGCCATTGTGAAATCTTTTTCTGGAACGTCCGCTACAATTTCAACATAAGCATTTCCGCTAAACTGAATACCTCCTTTGATTTTTCCATTTTTTGTCCACTTTGCGCCATTATTTAGGGTAGCGACATGTTTATCCGGACCTATGTCTTTAGCTTCATCTCCTTTGCCTTCATCGAAAGTGAAGTAAAAAAATATGTCCTTCTCCTGAATTTTAGCTGCACCAGTGTTGGCATACACAACCATTAAACTAAAGAGTAACATGCTTAAAACTAAAAATTTCATAATCTCTCCCTCCAGTAAATTTGGGAGCGACCGCATAGGCGAATTTACATACTCACAGCGGCCGCTCCGTAATGAATCATAGTAATTAATAGTTCGCTTTGATGCTGCTCCAAGTTGTAGTTAGTTTTCCAGCAGGCTCTACTGCTACCATTATACCCGCTAGTTCATCAGCGCTTAACGGAGCGCTATAGTAGACAACTTCGTCGATAAGTCCTTTGAAGTAATCTTTTGCCGCGTCATTGGAAAAGCCGACCCACACTCTCTTTTGCCAATCAAAATCTGAGTGGTCATAAGCAGCAGTTCCCACTTCTTTCCCATCAACATACGCTGTCTGTCCTTTGCCTGATTCAACTGATAGAGCAATGTGATGCCACTGCCCATCGGATACTGCTGTGGTCGTACACCAGCCAGCGCCTTTCCAAACTCTGAAGCAGATATTACCACCCTGGATATAGAAATGACGGTCATGTCCGCCAGCGCCTGCAGGTCCGTCAAGAACAGAATACACGCCGACATCGGGAGAATCGGTCTTAATCCACAATGCCATCGTAAAATTCTCTTCGGGAACATCCACTTCAACCTCAACATAATCGTCTGCGCCGTCAAATTCTATAGCGTTGCCGTACTTACCATTCGGCACTACTTTCGCTCCTTTGTTGAGGGTGGCATCATTGCCTCTTCCGCTTTGGTCTGTAACCGTGTCTCCACTCACAAAGCCTTCATTAAAAGAAAGGCCAAACACAAAAGGTTTTACTTCAGCTATCGAAGCGACTGTTAGTGTTGTCATAAAGCATATTACTAGCAAACCTACAAATAAAGTTTTCATGATATCCTCCTACATTTGATGAAACAAATTATATCAATTTTAGCAATAACTAAAATTTGTCGATTCCCACGACTAATTTCGAGAACCAACCGCTATAATTTTAGCATTTTTCATCTTTCATTGCAAGAAAAATTTTGAATTTTCAGAGATTCTCAAAGGTGATAGCGGCATTTATCCGTAGTGGCT
>DTYX01000535.1 GCA_012961655.1 Candidatus Poribacteria bacterium | reverse complement strand
TCTACAAAACGCTCGTCCCGCATGGTCATTATGTTCCGCGAACACTTTGTCCGCTTGTTCAGCAGAAGCTTTCGCTTCGTCGAAACGCCCATGTTTCAAATAAGCAAGCACAATCGCCTTGAGCGCTTTAGACTGCGCTTCAGCGTCAGCCAATTCCGTCGATAGTTGAAACGATTTTTCATAGTTATTCACAGCGTCTTGAGGGTTTTGTCTCCATTCATCCAATATTCGTCCCTGCCAGTGCAACAGGTCAATCTTTTGGCGTTTGTGTTCCGGCGTGTCTTCCAGATTCTCCAATACCTCCAGCGCTTCCGCGCATTGGCTGATGATTTCCTCATTTTTGCCAAGTTCCCGCGCCGATTCGACACGCTTCAGAATCTGTTCCAAAACTTTTTCCGTAAATTCTCTCTTCTCTGGTTTGTGTGCGTCGAAAGTTTCTGAAACCATTTTAATCATCTCTCCTTTGAGTAACTGTCGAGCCTTGTATAATCTACCGCGCACGGTGCTGATTGGAACTTCGAGGAAATTCGCTATCTCTGCGTAATCCAGACCATCCATGTAATACAGCGTTACAGCCAGACGGTAATGTTCAGGCAGCGATTCTACCGCTTTCATTACCGCTTCGTGCAATTCTCTCTTCTCCACCTCTTCATCTGGACGTGGGACATGCCGTTGGGCTATCAGATTTTCGCAGCCCACTTCATCAATCGAAATTACGTCGTGTTTCCGCTTTTCAAGCCACCGCTTGCATAAGTTAGCCGCGATTTGCCGCAACCATCCAGCGAAACAGTTTGCATCTCGCAGTTGTCCCAACGAAAGATAGGCCTGGATAAACGCCTCCTGCGCTAAGTCCTGGGCGTCGGCAAAATTGCCGGTCAGATGGTAGCATAATCCATAAACCGCGCCTTGATATTTATGCACCAGAAGTCCATAAGCCTCGGAATTCCCACAGATAACTTCTGTGATGATTTCTGTATCAGTCGGCATTATTAGTTCCTTATTCTTCTATACGACTTTTTTAGTTATCGTCCTTGCACGTAATGCGTGATACGTGATAAGCGACAAGTGATATCACTCATCACGTTTCACTTTTACATGACTCGATAGCAATTGTTTTACAATAATATAGATACGAAATGGAATAAAAAGTCAACAACTTTTTATTGCTATCGAATCTGAGGTCAATTTTTCGCGAAACTTTTTCTCAGTTTCACCATATTAAGCTATAGAAACAATTCTTCAACGAAGTGAAGCGGTTCCGAGAATCGGAACTGCTGAATGAAGCGAACAGATTCACACACTAGTTAAAAACAAGGAACCACCATGTCCCAGCAGCCTTCAGACGAACAATTGATGTCTCAGGTAAAAATGGGAGAAGTAGCCTCATTCGAGATTCTCTTTGCTCGATATCAGCAGCCTCTTTTCAATTTTATCATAAGAATGTTGGGAGATTTTCATAAGGCGCAGGACATATTCCAGGAAACTTTTCTCCGAGTCTTTTGCCATGCGCAAAAGTATGATGAGTCTTTTAGATTCTCGCCTTGGCTTTATCAAATCGCGCGCAATCTCTGCCTGGAAGAGATTCGGCGACAAAGGAAAGTTGAAATCATTCCTGTGGATGAAGAAGCTGACTGCCAACCGATAGAGCTATGGGACAAAAATACACCCGATGAACAATTGGAAATGGCGGAAACTGAAAAAATTGTGCAGAATGCGATACTTCGCCTTTCAGAGAAGCAACGCGAGGTATTTCTCCTTCGTGAGAACCATGGGCTTTCTTATGATGAGATATCCCAGATAACAAACCTATCGGTGTCTGCTGTCAAATCATGTCTACACCGAGCGCGGATGGCTCTGAAGGAAATGCTTGCGCCGTATTTGAAATCTGGAAAAATGCCCCGTTAATGAATTTTGATTATCAAGTTTGGTAATCACGTAGCCCAACTTTCTAAGTTGGCTTTGGAAATCACCAAAATAGAATTTTGGGCTACATTACCGATTTTCATCGTCAAAATTCATCAGAGGAGGGAAGCGTAACGATGAAATGTGATAGATGCAGAGAATTGCTCTCATGGTATTTAGAATCAGACTTACGACCGGAAGAGATGAAAAAGATCTCAGAACATCTTTCGGTTTGTAAAGAATGCGCGGAGGAACTTGAATTGCTTGAGGGTACGTTGACGTTGGCGAGGGAATTGCCTCAACTCGCCCCATCGACAGTTGCCTGCGCCCAATTGTTGAATAAGGTCAAAGCCGCGGCGGCGCCAAAGGAAACCCACTTCGTCTGGGAAGAGATGCGAAAAGAGGGAAGCATCGAAACCTTCATTCGAGAACCTGAGCCGCAGTATTCGCAGGCAAGAATCCCTGTACAGCGGCTTGACGCGAGATTCCGTTTCTGGACTCAAATCTTGAAACAATTCAACGGGACATGGTGGAGTTTTTATGCAGAAGCAAGTTCGTAAACATCATAAAAATCAAGTTTAAAAAGCTTAGTTTCTGAAATGGAGGAGCGAAAAAATGAATACAGAACAGCAGATTCAATCATTACAGACTCATGTTGAACAGTTGCGTATAAAAGTGGAAGAGTTGGCCAAAAAGGTCAGCGGCGAAGAGCCACCTTCAGGCCCGCCCAGCATTGTGAATGAACTTCTTCAAAAACTGGATAAGACCAAGGAAGTAGACGCCGGGGTAATCATTGGAAGCGTTTGGCGGACAAAACATGGCACCGCTTCATCTTTGAACACCAGTACCGGTGGTTTTGAATCATGGCTAAAGGTGCCGGATGCTTATGTAGCAAAAATTGTTCAGCCATTTGCTGACCCAAAACCCCTTGCTATCCTCAAGGCATTCCTCGATGGCGCTGAGAAATCCAAGGAGGATTTGCAAGAAGTCTCCGGAATTGAGGGAGAGGAACTGGATAAGCTCTTGATGACGCTCATAGAACTGAGGTATATCAAATGTGAAACGAAGCAGTCAGTCAAACGCGGGAGCGTTATTAAAAAAGACGCTTTCTCTCTTGGGCAGCGTGGAAGAGACCTACTGCTTGTCCTTCTTTGGCGAGCGGATGAGCAGAGGAAGTATGAGGAAGAGGAGGAAGGCTGATGGCCCCACGTGGATTCGAAGTGCAAGACAAAAATGAAGCCGAGCGTACGTAATGCGTAATGCGTAAAACGTAATTATTTCACGGCCGGCGTTAATTTTTTTGAAGCAGTACCAGGTCTGAGATTCGGATGCCCGACTTATGAGTTTTGACTGAAAAATCGGGTAATAAAAATGTAGTGGCGTACCTCCGTGTCGCCAAAGTATCCGAATAAATAGAGGGTGATGCGAACTATACCATTCACTGCACTATGCGTCGTCCGCCGGAGGCGGATGATTCGCATTAGATGGCAAAGGAGAATATTGATGCTTAGTCTCAGATATGAGGCAGCGAAAACAGAGTTTTACGCAGCGAAAAGCTTAGGAAGATATTGGCGGCATATTTTCATGCTTATATTTCTGATAGTGTAACCGACAATTTCATCAGTGTCTGCATCTCGACGAATCATTAAACCGTCATTTAGCTCTTCATAGAATCCTTGACGTTGTGATTAATCACCACGCTTATTCAAAAAAAGCAGACTAAAGCCCGCTGTCGGGACTACAGGGCGTTTCAACGCCCTTTCTTTGATTTAGCATGGGCATTGATGTCCATGAATGAGAACTTGAATCCTCTGGGTCACGGTGACGTAAATGTGGCTTCTCAATCGCTTGTTTTATCTCATCGAGAAAATTATTGAGTTCTGGGTGTCTCTTTAAAATATGCTCGTTCCATTCTTTGCATCCAAGAAGAACAGGAATTTCATCTATATCCGTCGTTACAATTGCATAAGACAAAGCTCGCATTTTGTGTTCCAGAAAAAAGTTTAGATTAAGTATAACAAATTTGGCGGTTGGATGTCAATGTTTGTTCCGCTCCGAAAATTTCACAAAACTGTTCTTTAGGCTGTATACTTTGCATCAAAAGTAGGGATAAACAACATGAAAAAAGCGATGTTGCTTGTTGTCCTGTGCTTTTGGGTGAGTGTAATGGCTTTTCCCACCTCTGCTAAAGTTCTTAAAGCGAAAGAGGCATTCACTCCGCCCAAAATTGATGGCAAGTTGGATGACCCCTGTTGGGGAGAATCGGATAAAGCAACTTCATTCATTCAAATCGAGCC
>DTYX01000534.1 GCA_012961655.1 Candidatus Poribacteria bacterium | reverse complement strand
GATGCCGGCGATGCCGTCGGTACACAACTTATTACTGAGATAAAAAAAGCTCTTGACGTTCCCGCGGTCGCCATCGGCGGCATCACAGCGGATAACATAGCGCAAGTTGCAAAAGCGGGCGCAGACTGCGTCGCGGTGATTTCCGCCGTCATTGGCGCTGATGATGTCGAAGCAGCAGCGCGATGTTTGATAAGGAAGTTCCTCAACGCTTAGTCACCATGAAAATCTGTTTACTCCTGCCAGCGTACAATGAAGCCAAAACTATCGGCTGCATTATCAAAAAAGCGCGTGCATATATTGAATCAATCATTGTGATAGACGATGGTTCAACAGATGAGACCGTTCAAGTTGCCCGTGAACATGGTGTCGTCGTCCTTCAGCATAAAATCAATTGTGGTAAGGGTATGGCGTTGAGAACTGGATTTAAATACGCCTTAGAACATAATTACGACATCATTATCACAATGGATAGCGATGGACAACATGAGCCAGCGGATATCCCAAGATTTTTAGCTCATCTGGGACAAAATGACGCCGACATTCTTATTGGCGCGCGGGTTCTGGAACGAGAAAAAATGCCTCTGCATCGAAGGTTAAACAATAAATTAATTTCAAGAGTTGGCTCCTTGCTCTGCGGGCAGAATGTCGTCGATTTCCAATGCGGTTTCAGACTTTTCAAAGGCGAAGTTTTGCGCTCGATCACCTTGGAAACCGTTCGCTATGAAACGGAGTCCGAATTGCTAATTAAGGCGGGCAGATTGGGGTTCCGCATTGGAACACTCCCGATCAAAACCATCTATAATGGCGAAATAAGCAACGTCAAACCTCTCAGGGAAATATATCTTTTTACGCGGATGTTTTTAAAAAATCTAAAAGATTTATAGCCGCTGATTCTAAGACAACGCTGATATGGTATTTTCCAAAATCAGCGCATTCTGAAAATCAGCGGCTCTATAACAAAATGATTTTAATAACTAATGACGATGGAATTGAATCGGAAGGACTAAAAGCATTAGCGCGGGTGATGGAATCTCTGGATACAGTGTATGTTGTCGCTCCTGACAGAGAGCGCAGCGCTACTGGAATGTCAGTTACCTTGCGTCATCCTCTGCGCGTCCAAAAAATCGCAGATAGAACTTATGCGGTAGACGGCACTCCAGTAGATTGCGTGAATTTAGCTCTTGGGGTATTGATGCCGACATGGCCGAAGATACTGATTTCAGGTATCAACGAAGGCAGTAATTTGGGAAATGACATTTACTACTCCGGAACAGTCGCCGCCGCAATCAGAGGCGCCTTTCTGAAAATTCCCGCTATAGCAATTTCTATAGTTGACATTAGACCGTATCACTATGATACTGCAGCAGATATAGCTCTCCGCATAGCGAAATCCGTCCTCCAAAATGGCATTCCCGCAGGCACATTGTTGAACGTTAACGTCCCTGACTTACCATTGTCGGAGATTCAAGGAATCGAAATTACCAGACAGGATAGAACATCTTATCTTCCAACGTTTGAAAAACGAATCGACCCAAAGGGTTTTGAATATTATTGGCTACGTGGATATCGCGAAAATCCGAAGAAGGCAAATGAAACTGATTTATATGAAGTTTATCAGAAAAAGGTTTCCATTACACCCCTACAACTGGATTTGACCGACTATAAGATGGTGGAGGAATTGTCCCGTTGGGACTGGTGAACGGAAAAACGCTTTCTCACTTTCTCCTTCTGTAATCATAATAAAAATTATAGGAGGCGTGTTTGGATAAAACAGAATTAGCTAATTGGTTGAGTTCTCATGGATTGCCGTTAGAAGTTATTATTTTTTTATTTGCAATGGTCCCCATTTTTGAATTACGCGGGGCGATTCCCGTAGCGGCTATATTGGACGTTAATATTGCCATCTGGAAAATCTATCTTCTCGCCGTTATCGGCAATATGATTCCCGTATTGCCTATTTTGCTGCTTCTGCAACCGGTATCCAATTTTCTTTCGGAGCATTCTAAAATCTTCAACCGCTTTTTTACCTGGCTTTTTAATCGGACTAAAAGGAGAGTTGAAGCAAAAATCGAAAAGTACGGCGCCTTGGGACTGATGGTCTTTGTATCAATCCCTTTGCCTGTAACAGGCGCATGGACAGGTTGCATAGCGGCATTTCTGTTTGGTATTCGACTGCGATATGCCTTTCCCGTGATTTTCGCGGGAGTCATGATTGCCGGGATTGTCGTCAGCATTGTGACGTATGGAGCTTCTTCGGTATTTCATATCTTTTTTGCTTAGATGAAGTCAGGCAGTTACCATGAAGGCGAAGGGCGTAAAACGTAATACGTAATGAATGAAATAATTACGTTTTACGCATGTTCTACGCCATTCACAGTATAAATAAAGTATTAGATGGTAAGCGTCCTAAGTCAATTAGAATATTTAAAATGAAAACTATTGGAATTATCGTCAACACATCAAAACCGAGAGCCGCCGAGGTTGTCGCCGAAGCATCCGATTGGTTGCGTAGCAAGGGTATTAAACCGTTGCTGCCTGATGAGAAAGCTGATGCCCTCTCAATTCCCTGCGATGGATATACTCAAGAACAGGTTGTAAAACAATCCGATGCTTTGATTGTACTCGGAGGAGACGGCACGCTTTTGGGCGTAGCGCATGTTCCTTCTGTAGAGGAAGTTCCGATTTTGGGGGTAAACATCGGACATTTAGGATATTTGACGGAAGTGGCTCTAAGTGAACTATATCATGCGCTCACAGATATTTTAGATGGCAATTACGAGATTAAAGAACGCATGATGCTCAAAGTTCAGCTCTATTATCACGGAAAAATGAATAAGCAACATTTTGCCCTCAACGACGCGGTCATTAAGCATCCATCGCGCATGATTAATATCGAAGTCTACATTGATGACCAATATTTTGTTACCTATAACGCTGACGGCTTAATTATAGCTACTCCCACCGGCTCAACCGCGTACTCGCTTGCGGTCGGCGGTCCTATTGTTGAACCGAATATGGAGGCGATTATTCTTTCACCCGTTGCGTCTCACGCTCTTACCATCAGACCATTCGTCGCTCACCCTGATTCACAGATTTCAGTCTCCACAACCGAACATAGCGGCGTTATCCTTGCTGTCGACGGAGATGCTGTTTTCCTTGAACCAGAACATGTAGTTAAAGTCAGCAAAGCCGAGAAAACAATTAAATTGTTCAAATCCAAGAGCAGAAGTTATTACGAGGTGCTCAGGACGAAGCTGAAACTGGGTGAGAGAGGTGGGTAAATGCGTAAAACGTAATACGTAATGCGTAATAGTTTTTTACGTTTCACGTTTTACG
>DTYX01000533.1 GCA_012961655.1 Candidatus Poribacteria bacterium | reverse complement strand
GCGAAAGCTTCTGCTGAACAAGCGGACAAAGTGTTCGCGGAACATAATGACCATGCGGGACGAGCGTTTTGTAGAGCAGCAATTGAATTGACTCGGAGAATCACAGGCAAATGGAAGCCGGGCGATAAGGGAGGCTATCTGCTTAGCCATTTTCAGATGGAACGTTCGCCGTCCGCAATTTTGTTAGAACAACCTAATCCCATCGCGGGCAATATCTACAGTAATTTGTCTTATGGATTTCCGCCGCTTAACCACATCAGTGTTTTATCCCACCTCTATGGGCCAGCAACGTTGCTTTCTCTGCCGGTTGAAATTGGCAAGAGATGTTCTGAGGAGTTTGATGTCTGGCATCAAAGAATTGGAACTCTCGTCGGCGAGACGACAATCGAAAGCGATTCGGACAAAATCGTTGTTCCTGCAGGTGAATTTGAAAATTGCCTGCGGGTTATGACAGTCATAAAAACTAAGGAACCGATTGATAATAAAACTTGCGGATATGCCCTTCGGCACACAGGCACACGTCGACTGTGGTTCGCGCCTTCCGTAGGATTGGTGAAAACGCGATTCACAATTGAAAAGCGCGATGTTATTGAAATGCAGTTAGTTGACTATGACCTGAAAGGTGAGACAAATGATTATCTTCCACTGAACTCGGAAAATCGGTGGGAATATGAATGGATGCAACGTGGAGACGCGATTGATAATGAAGTTTGTATTGTCACTTTCGCCGACGACAAAATGAAAGGCCGCGAAAGTTTAGCTCAGTTCGCCTGCGCCGCCTGGTCCATGGAGCCGGGACACGAGGAGTTGCTGAAATATCATCAAAGGTGTCTTTTTTACGCTCAACAGATGGGAGATGAAGAAGCGCAAATGCGAGCACAGTTTAGCATGGCATCCGAATATTATGAATTAAGTCAATTCGATGAAGCTGTAAAAAACTGCGAACAGGCGATGTCCATGAGTCAAAAACGCGGCGATAAGCGTAGCGAGGGGCGCGGTTGCCGCATCCTGGCATGGTTCTATCAAGACTTAAAAAGCAAAAGGGAAAAGTGGCTTAACTATCGCCATCGCGCCATCGAATTGGAGCGGGAAATCGGCGAAGGTGAATGGAGCTCATGGCATGATTTAGCCTGGCGACATATTTATCATAAAGATTATGAGGATGCACTACAATGCGCTAAACGCGCGCTTCCTCTGGTCGCGGAGTTGGGCGAAAAATTTTGGCAAGCTGAAATCACTGCGATGATTCGTTTAATGCGGGATATTCTAAACGCGCCTGACCCAACGATAATTGCAGAACAGAAAACCGACTTAATATCCAATGCGAAATTAGAGACCTTACCTTTTATAGCAACCGCAATTGGCATTGAAAAGAGCGATACTGCTTTAAAGATCAAAAACCTTGCGTTATGGTCTGTGAAGATGGAAATCAGCACCGCCGAACGAGACGACCCAGAAGATTCGCCGCGCGCTCGTTGGCGAGGACAGTATGACGGCGTCCGAACCGAATGGTATGCGCCGGGCGTTGGATTGGT
>DTYX01000532.1 GCA_012961655.1 Candidatus Poribacteria bacterium | reverse complement strand
CTATCGGGAGTTTCTCCATATTTAACAATATCTTCACTATTGCAGTTTGGACAGTGAATAAGTTGTAATGGGTCATTGGAATCATAGACATCTGGATCTGGATGATTCGTGGCGCCGATGTCTCGATAGCCGTTCTGGTCTATTTTTTCAGGGTCATGTCCGCCTTCGGACCAGTGATGCCAACCGCTGCCAAAGCAGATTTCCCTAATCCAAACATAATCAAACCTCCCAAAAATATAGAAATTAGTAATATTTTTACCCCCATATTCCGCACTCCTTATCAACATACCAAAAGCAAAAATATTTGTCAATTGGAAATGATTAGCAACCGCGCCTGCCAGGGCAAAAACTGTAACTCCACGTATGTTCTACTATCCGCATGCCACTGCACAGGTTCATATTTTTCCCCGCTTTCCAAGCTCCACTCTTCGACATGCAACTCACCTTTGATTTCAATCAAAGCATCTATCTGATTTGGGTCAGCATTTAGAAGTAAGCATATATCCAACTCTTTATGCTTTCGATGATGTTTGAGAATCGACTTTGCCTTCAAATTCTCAGGGCGCGCATAAATCTCGATACCATATTCCCCTATTCTATCATCCAACAACATCTCTAATTGGCGCAGTTTTTCCTCTTGTGTTCCACGTAAAATTGTGGTTCGTCTACTGTGTAATAACCTTTCCAATGGATATGGGTAGTCGCCCGCCCTTCCGTCCATGAGGTAGGGCAACGGCTCCATAGCTATCAGTTTACCGCGAACCGAGGTAAAGCGTCTCAATACATCAACTGTCTTTCCCTGCAAATTGATGCAAGGTGGGATTAAAACAGTCGAATAACTAGTATCGCCGATAATTAAATTTTTGCCTCTCCTTTTGACCTGACTGAAAACCGCTATTAAATGTTCATCACCGAAATCAAAATCGTGGTGGGAATGGATTAGAGCATCGCTAATAGATGCCAGCTCAGAGTTTATCCAATGATAATCCTTATATCCAAATTTCCCCCACAGACTGCCTACAGGATTGAGCACCAGCAGGTTACAACAACGTTGTCCATGAGATAATATATAGCTCAAACGTCTAAGATAAACATCAAATGTTTGACCTCTTGGGTCATCGAACCTAAAACTATATCCGAAACGGTTACTTCCTGCAATGCTAGCCCAATGCAAGTCGTTTACCCATTTTACTAGCGCTGTTTCATGATTAGGGCGATGAGACTTTCTCAATAATGTATACGGTTTGTGAAACTGCCCGGCAATGCTGATGGCTTGTTTGAACAATATGAGCCGTTTGGAGGATGGTAAATTAGATTTGACATCAGGTTCGTGTACCGCGGGAATATCCGCTTCTTTGAATAAAGGCAGTGGGTTTCTAGTTAGAGAACGAGCGAGAAGCGGCTGTGTCAAAGCGAGTTTGACGCTATAACCATGAGCCCAATCTCGCAGACGCGCTAGACAAATTTCCGCAAACATCAGCGTAAGGACCTGCCAGAAATCATGTCGGACGGAGGCAGAATCGTAGCTATCATAGAATAAGAGCGGCAACATTTCCAGCAAATTATAGCCTTTAACCTTTGAGAAGTAATTTGGGAATTCAGGCGTCCAGGGGAGTTTGTTCAGATTAGCGGGTTCACAACTGAGAAAATCCGGCGGTTCGACGCAAAAACCGAGGATTGTTTTGCCGAGATAATCCTTGAACCTCAAAGCATAAGGCTCATATACTTTTGTAATCAGGGTGTCAACGCCCTCGGATGACAATATATCCATATTTTTTCCCTGGGCTTGGGATTCGTAATGGAGGAAAAAAATGGTACGCCCAACAAATTTGGCTGCGAGTTTCAAATCCCCCGAAAGACACTTGACAAAATGCTCGGTTATGTTATAATAAAATTTGGCAGGATTATCTTCGCTGTGGAGAAAAACTCGAATTAGATTTGCATCGACATCCGCAATCGGTTGCATGAATATAGCAGGTAAGAACGGCAACTGAGCTAAAAGGAAATTTTGTACATTCTCTGCTTTCAACTTTTGGGGAATGGAAATATTGGTAAACACAAGAGAATATTGCGGCGATGTCAAGCTACGCGGTGCAGTCTGTTTGGTGGATTTCTCGAATAAAATCCAAACTTTGCGCTTCTGATTATCGCTTGCCTCTAATAATTTGGCATGTTTTTTAACCGCCCGCTCAGAAAAATCTTCATTCCACGTCAGAGCGGACGCAAATCCAAATACCGATGAAGGTTGTTTGAATTGTCGATAAATCCGTTCTATCATAAGAAAAACTCCGTATCCATACAATCGAATATTGCTCCAAACTGAGGTTGGAATGTAGATGTTAATCGTATGTTTCATTTTAACATACGAAGTATTGTGATGCAAGGAATATCTCGACCTCATTCCTGATGACAAGCTTGGGGCCTTTAACTAATTATAATGCCTACAACATCATTTCTCTTGATGCTTCCTGTCCTTGCTGTCGCCTTGCCAAGCTGTCGCAAGGGCAAACCACCTACCGCTAAAGCCTGCCAATCGCTCTTTCCAATCGCAGACGTTTTGTGGTCTCTTGCAAAAATTCTGTATTGCTCCCACTGTGTCACCAAGAAATCAATATCACGAATTTGATCTAGTGTTATTGGGGTGCATGTGCTCCTGTACAGATAGCCGTTGCGAATCATCTGTTGAAATACTATACAACAACAACCTTTCCATCAAGAGAGCGGACGAGATGACTGATATATGCGCTAAAACTCAGATTTAACAGATTTGCCCTGGAAACAAGTTTTTCGTAAATCTCTTATGGAAAGTCGCCAATGGTTAGTATGCTATGATTAAGACGCTGCGTTAGCTATTTTTTTTTTCCTTGCGAATATTAACAAATCGTTTTAAGCATTCTTTCATAAGCGTTTGGTAAGGAAAACCTTCTTCCTGAGCTATTTCTTTTAAGTCACGAAGAAGCCATTTTTCCATACGGATACAAATGGGCTGTGTTTTTGCCATGTCATCAATTTCAAAGTTTTCTGCTACCAGTTCCATGTCGTAATCCAAAGAACTATGAGTAGCCCAAAATTCTTGTTCCTCTTTTTCCGTTTTGAAGTCTGGTATAGGTTTCTTTTTTGACATTTTAACCTCTCCTTTGCCTCTGAAAATATCTTCTTTCGCCAGAATTCATATCCCTGGCGCTAATGGGACGTACTACTCCAAAAGGATATAACTCAAACACGATAAACAAATATCGTCCACTTTCGTTTCCAAACATAGGGATTGAAAAAGCATTCTTCCACTTCTTCTGGTGAAACATTGTGTTCTGCTATATGTCCTTCATTGTAATCATCCCATTCAAAGCCAATAAAGCGAATAGGCATTTTTATTCTCCTATAAGATATGTATTATTAGTATATACTAACTTAATGTTATTGTCAACAAATTTTTATCATTAACATTTCTTGGAGTCGGCTCAAGTACCAGCGGAACCTGAATTTCCCACTGCATCCCGACCCGAACGCCCGACGGAATCTTTGCCTGACTGAGCGTTGAAGCCAAAGGGCGATGCGCTGGATTCACTGCTCGATATGGTGGACCTCGGAGATGAACAAGCTGCAGAAACACCGGCGCCACGTGAGCAGCCAGCAGGACCTAGCCCCGTCGATAGCCTCATTCGTGCAATCATCCAGCCGAAACAGGGAGGGCCAAAAGCCGACAGGTCAAATGCCGAAGTGGTTATTGATGAAATTGATAGAGTGCTCAGCGAGCAGATAAACGAAATTCTCCACTGATTATCAGACCGCGCCGATGTTGATTTATTAGTATATGTCGATAATAAGTGACCATCAGTGCGGTCGGTAGATGGCGGCTAAGAAAGGAGTTAAAAATGGCGCGATTCCCCCAATACCGTAAGGTTGTTTGGAGTGAAGGGATGTTCCTTGTCCCGCAGCATTTTCAACAGTGAGACCGCCACCACGAGAATCTTCATCACAAAATTCCCTTGATGTGTATTTAGCCATTCCAGTGGAACACTCAAATGTTGCAAATTGTCGCCTTGAAGAGGGTGAAAGAACGAATGAAACTCGTTATATTCGGGAGTTTGCGCAAATCGCTGATTTTAACACAGGGACAAATGAGCAAGAACTTGCAGCGGCTAAGAAGAATTTGAGGATTCTCTTTTCAGGCGAATCCAGTGATGGCTACGAGCGTCTTAAAATTGCGGAATTGACCGGAATTGCTGATGATACTATTGTGCTGAACGAAGATTACATCCCACCTTGCTTTGTGATATCTGCATCACATTACCTAATGAATACTATTTCAGGCATAATTTCAAGTCTTGCGAGTTCAGCTACACTTTTTGAAATTTCTCTTCTACTTTTCCTGCAATGGCATCCCCTGCATGTACATAAGCGCCCCATTTCGGATTCTGTGAGTTTATCTAAATCTTTGGGGAACAGATGTTTGGCAGAAAATACTTACGTGGTCCTTCTACATTTAGCTCCATCCCTCTTCAAAATAAAGATTCGTACTGACTTGGTTCGAGCGTTGGAGCTGTCCAATCGCCTATCTCAGATAATGCGACAGGCGCGCCGTTGTGTTCGACATGGGATTTGAAGCCCGCCAGAAAGATCTGAGTTTTTTCATAGATATTGTCGTAAGTTTCCGGCATCTTGTGCGTTTGGAACATCTCCTGCATCTTCAACAACATCGGCAACCACAGAAAAACATCCCTATCCCACGCTGACGCCTCCCACCACACAAACTGTTCGATAAAACCTTGTCCATAGATTTTAATCCAGGCGTTTGTACCCGCGCCGCTAATCTCCTGAATGCAACCGTAGAAGGGTTTTCCGCCATCCCTTCCGAGGTGTTCTATGACTACGACGCCATTGGGATTTTTCCAATCGGGGGTTAAATAAGCTACCCGGCTGACGCCTCCGCCGACGCAAGCGTAGGCGAAATACAATCCGTGTACACCGTGTGTCGCGTAGTCAGACATCGAGTTATCGACTAGATATCCCGTAATCTGCCCGCCCGATTTGACTTTATTTCGGATTATTTCCACCTCCTTGACGTATTCAAATGACGAACCGCACATCAAGGGAGTACTGTTTTGTCTGGCGAGGTCGAGCATCTCCCTTGCATCGTTGAGGTTGAAAGCAAAGGGACGATTGATGAAAATCGGCATTCCCGCCTCCAGATATGGCCGCGCCAAATGTTTGAAGACCGGAACGGCGTCAAAGTCGGACAGGATAACGCCGTCAACTTTTCCGACCATATCACCATAATCTTTTACTATTTCGGCGGAATGCTTTTCAGCGAAGTCTTCGGCTTGTTCTGCGTCGATATCCCACAGATGGGTGATGACCATGCCGGTCTTTCTAACCCATCCATCAATGGGGTTGATAATTGGCCCCCAGAGAAGTCCAGTATGACCACCGAGGGTGAGTGCGCCGACTTTTATAAGTTCAGTGCTATTTGGTGTTTTCATGTTCAGTGCTCCTTAGTTTAATGGGGTACTGTCAAACGCAACGGAGTGAAAAGCAAGTAAACTCCGTTAGATGTTTGCTATCTAACAGGGTAATTCTACAGCTTCCCCAACATATTATCCTTAAACTGAAATATTTTGCGTCTCCCTGCTTCTTATTGAGTCAAATATTTTGAGTATCAGTGTCGTGGCGATTCTCCCTTCTCGAGGGCCGACTATAGTCTGTTTTCCCTCAAGCACTGATTCGCAAAAGTGCTTCAGCAGGAGGAAATCGCCTTCCGGGTCAATTTTTGTGTCTTCAGAATATGTTTCGGCAGTTATGTGCTCGAGCTCTTTTATCCCCCAGTATTGGGCGTCATGGCATCGGTTGTAAAGGCACACACCCTTTCCATCCTTGCCGAACAGCTCAAAGAAGAACTTTGACGCAAAGGTGTTATGTCCTGCGTCTCCTTGTATCATGGAGGCAACCGCGCCGTTTTCAAATTCTATGGTGGCGACAATATTATCTATTATATCCGTATTTTCGTGGGTCATTGTCCCACCTGCGGCATGAACTTTGACGGGCTCGGCGCCGGCAAAATAGCAGAGCAAATCAGCCGTATGGCATCCTTGCGAGATTACGTTTCCACCGCCTATCCCAGGCTGCTGCGCCCAGGATGTATCACTCCATCGGTTATCCATCATCTGTCCAACTATCATCAGTGGGTCGCCTACTATTTCCCGCGCCATTTTCACCATCGGCATGAATCTCATCTTGAAACCACATGCGAGGGTCACACCGGCCTTATTAACCTCTTTTTCGATATCCTGACACTCCTCTATGGTCATCGCCATCGGTTTTTCCACTAAGATGTGTTTTTTGTTCCGAGCGGCTTTTACAACAAAGGGGTGGTGTGTGTCATGATGGGTGCAGATGAATACAACGTCTATGTCAGGGTCAGTTAAAACTTTTTCTACGTCTGTTGTAGCGTAACTGCCGTTGTATTCGTTCAGGAAAGCGTTCGCTTTTTCCTCAAATTTATCCGCATAAGCCCACATCTTAAACCCTGATATCTTATCAATTGATGAACTATAAAGCCTGCCTCTGCCACCGCATCCGATGCAACCGACTTTGATTTCTGATTTCATAATTTACCTCCAGCTAAATGAATTGGGTAGAACCGTTATGGATTTGTGAATGAATTTTTGGTTGACATCATTACAACATCTGATATAATTTTGTGTAATAATTCAAAAATGCAAAAGAATTTCCGTTAAAAGAGGAATAATATGATTATTGTCGATACACATGCCCATATCTATTCTGAAGATACAGAGAGATATCCTAGAATTCCAAATCCCTACCTTCCACAGCCCGGCGAAGGCACGATAGAACATTTGAAACGTGAAGTGAAAAATTCCAATGTTCACCGCGTCGTCATCGTTCAAACTTTCTCTACTTATGGACACGACAGTCGTTTGACTATAGACGTTGTTCGCGAAAATCAAGATTGGACGACCGGCGTTCTAAATTTAGACCCTTACGATGAGAAATCGGTTGAACTGATGGAAGAAGCCCGCTCAGTTGGGGTTTCGGGGAATCGCGTTTCCGCTGGCTGGCCGACGGATGATTCCGTGCTAAAAGAGCATCGTCGTCTCTGGGAAGCGGCGCATAGATTGGATGTAGTTATCTGCGCGCTGCTCAATCCATCAAATTGCCAGTCTTTAGCGAGACTATTGGAGGAATTTCCAGATGTGCCGGTTGTTCTCGACCACTGCGCAAATTTAAGAGCATCAGATTTTCCCCATTCTGAAAACCTCAAAACCGTTTTAGACCTATCCAGGTTTGAGAATCTCTATGCCAAGCTATCGTTCATCGCCACCGGCTCTGAAGAGGAATTCCCCTGCCGCGATATGTTCGAGATGGTCAGACAAATCATTGACGCATATACCCCTGAAAGATGCGTCTGGGGAAGCGATTTTCCGACATCGCTCTGGATACCGAAAGTAACATATCAACAGCATCTCGAGATATTCCAAAAACATCTGAGGACTTCCGACGATGAAAAAGCGGCGATACTAAGCGAAACAGCAATGAAACTTTGGTTTTAATTATACTTGAGAGGTGAAGAGATGTCAAACAAGAAAGATATTCAGATTCTTCGCAATCTGTCCAAGAAATACCTCGATATCTGCAACCAAGAAATCCAGGATGAAAGACGGGACCTGTGGCGCAAACATAACAGCCTTATCAGAACTCGGCCACTGATATATATGCGATGGTTGGCAGCCTGGCATGAGGCTCCTGAGTCAAAACTCGAATGCGAAGACCCGTTTTATCGTCAGCATGAGAATTTCCTTCGTCAGATGATTTTCCAGGATACCATCGGCGATGACTACATCATAGAACCGTGGATTACCCAGCGTGCATCCCATATCACCCCGCCTAACGGACTTTGGGGAGTTCAAATCAAACATATCCCTAGTCCTGAGCCGGGAGGAGCTTGGAAATTCGACCCTCCGCTCAAAAAGCTAGAAGATTTTTCCAAGTTAGTTAAGCCGCACCATGTCATCGATGAGGCAGCTACTGCAAGAAACGTTGCCAGACTTGAAGATGCTGTGGGAGATATTTTGCCGGTCAATGTAGACCGCGCCCCAGCCTACCAGGTTTGGCATGCGGATATCTCGACTGACCTGGCTCATTTAAGAGGGCTGGAACAGGCTATGTGGGATATGGTTGACAATCCTGAATGGCTGCATCAGCTTGTAAGTTTTATGAGTGAGGGCGTCCTGACCACCCATAACGAAGCGGAAGCGGCGGGCGATTGGCGCCTTTGTAATCACCAGAATCAGGCGATGCCGTATGCTCAAGAATTGCCGGACCCGAAAGCAAACAGCGAGAGCGTCAATCGCAATCAACTGTGGGGCTATTGCGCCTCACAAGAGATGGCGCAGGTATCACCTGAGATGCACGATGAATTCATCCTCCGTTACCAACTACCGATTATGGAGAAATTCGGTCTCGTTGCTTACGGCTGCTGCGAAGATCTAACTTACAAAATCGATATACTCCGAAAGATTCCCAATCTCCGCCGCATCGCGGTTACACCGTGGGCGGATGTGCGAAAATGCGCCGAACAGATTGGACAGGACTATGTCTTTTCCTGGCGTCCAAGTCCAGCGGAGATGATTTGCTCCGGCTTCGACCCAGACCACGTTCGCAAGGTCGTTAGGAATGCGATGGAAGCATCGAAGGGCTGCCATGTAGATATCACACTCAAGGATGTTCAAACGGTACAGCATCACCCCGAGAATCTCAGAGAGTGGGTGAAAATCGTCCGGGAAATTACGGATGACTATGTCTAATCCCTCAGTCTACTTATTACTATTGTGAGAAGGATTATGTATTGTTTACGCCGACTGAAAAAATTGCACTTTATACTTACTATTTTATGCTATAATCTTTGATATTATTACTGATGAAGCCATTCTTCATTCGTTTTAACATACTTTTCCTCTTCTGTCAGTAGATTTTTATTCTATCAAAACTAACCCATAGTAATCGCCCTGTTGCTCATGGGATGTCACAACGTCTATTGGAAATCCGTTACTCCTTGCTGTCTGAAACACGTCAATACCGGATGCCTCCATAGCTGGTCTGGCTTTGTATGGGTGTTTGCAAGGTCCGTTTGTATCGCACTGTTGACAATGCCTGCAGGGCCCG
The DNA here is from genome assembly GCA_012961655.1 of Candidatus Poribacteria bacterium. Lineage (GTDB taxonomy): Bacteria > Poribacteria > WGA-4E > DTYX01 > DTYX01 > DTYX01. Next base: position 2,014 of record DTYX01000532.1, on the reverse strand, counting down.
GAGCCCAGGGCGAAAGCTTTATAGTAACCGCGCAGGAAAATTTCGCGTTCCAATTGCACCGCAGCATCTCTTGCCTCGGCATTGCTGTCTCCTCTCAGTAAGATAGCATGCTCGTAACTATCCAATACTTTGCGCGTCTCCTCCGGCGTTAAAGCTTTTTTGACATTAACTCCCTCCTACTAATATTATATTGCATGTCATCCTCCCATTTTTTAGAGTTTCAGAAAGGCTTCCATCCGCTTTCTGTAAGCCCCTTGCGCCATTGGACCATCGAGCAATGGGTCGCCTGTATGGCGCATCCACTGACGCAAACGACGGATGAGTCCGTCACGAATGTCCTCATATTCAGCTTTGTCAGCATGGGTCATCTTCCAAATTGTAGAGTTCAAAAGGGGGATGATAGAAACTCGGCGTGGGTTTGGCTTTGGCGATTTCAACGTAGCTTTTGGCGTTGTTGTGGTAGTCCGGTGACGTTTCCTGCCAGGGAGCAAACTCGAAATTGGCGATAATCTTCCATTTTTCAGTACGAATGGCGCGCATGGGGTCATAATATGTGTGATAGGTTTTTTCCGCGAAGATGGCTTCGTTCTTTTTCATCTCCTCAATGGCTTCATCGGTCAAGTAACCTCGCCCTTTCCAATCACCTTTGGACTGGAATGGTTCCTTAGACCAACCTTGCAGGTCGTCTTTGGGATGGTGATAAACTTTGCCGATGGATACTGTCTCATAGCCGTCGTTTTTGAAGTGTTTTGGCAGAGTAAGTACATCGGGCATGGCCTGGCATAGTGGTGTTCTGAAATGCGTAAGACGTGATTTTTTCTTTTTACGCATTACGCATTACGTATTACGTCTATGGCTGCCATATTGTCGCCGCTATGTACCGTTCAGTCTCAGGCTGGTCGTTAAAGTAGTAAACCGTTACCATCTTGCCATCGGAACGTTGGACAGTGCGAGGATAACCGATATCGTGATTTCCCCCATCGTCGCGCAAAATAATCTCTTCACCCCACGTTTCACCATCGTCGGGGCTAATTTTGGCGCGTATGCTATATGGCGCGTCACGATAGCCGTAAGTCAAACACAAACGTCCATCCTGGAGTCTAGTCATCGTCGGCGGATTGCCGCCGATACCGCTGTTAGCGACCGGTCTATTCATATAGTCCCATGCCGCGCCATTATCGTTCGAGGCATACAGGTCAATCCAGTTGCGTCTCGTCTTTAAGCTATCCCCGCCTTCACGACACCGAATGGCAACCAGGATACGCGACTCGGAGAGCCGGACACTGGCCGGCATGATAGCGAAACCCTCGGGTTCCGGACCAATCCACGCAAGAAATGCTAAAGTTTTGCCACCATCAGTGGTACGTGCGCAGAAAACACGCCCTTCATCGCCGTTGGTTTTGGCCGCCGTCAGGAAAAGTGTGCATTCGTCAGCGCTGGACACCAGATAATCAGTCCGCGCCGCGATGCCAGGCTGACCGAACATCGGGATTTTAAAAGGCCCTTCCCATTTTTTGCAACGGTCGTAGGAGATGTAAAACCACGATTTAGCGCCAGCTCTCAACCCCGACCGAGCACACATCAGGGCAAAGTCGGGATGGGTAAAATCGATGCCGCCTGGGCAATCCAACGATACGTTTTCCGTTTCTAACGCCTGTCCGACCCCCAAGTCTCGTTTCATATGTTCATCGGCTGATAAGCCTCTGTCGCCCGGCGTGCGGCAAGGAGTTTCCTGTAGCTGCCATGTTTGCCCCCCGTTTAGACTACGTGCCTGCATCCCAATAAAGGGTTTCTCAGTATCACGCGAATGAAATCCAGCGTCCGCTTTATGATAGCCTAATGTAAAACCAACGACTATCTCATCTCCCCAGGACCAGATACCGTAATTAGCCGGCCAGCCGGCATAACGGCCCACTTTTCGATATATCGTAACGTGTTGCATATTCTTATACCTCCGACGTTGCAGAAATCTTATACCAATTCTCCCTGAGAACAAAACATAAATGCTGCATTT
>DTYX01000531.1 GCA_012961655.1 Candidatus Poribacteria bacterium | reverse complement strand
CCTCATGGGGTCATTTGATACTAACATTAATAGCTCGTTTTGTGGTTTTTGAAGGTTAGTTATTTTTACTTTTTTTCATTAATGCTGAAAGGAGAATCCAAATGAGTCTTACACGCAGGGAATTTTTAGAACTGATGGGCAAAGGTGCTGTCGCACTTGGCTTATCGAGTAGCGTGGGATATGCAGCATGGACAACTCCAGTCAAAGAAGCACTTGCAGAGAATGCCGCTAAAGGCGGCAATTTACCGGTCATCTGGTTCCAAGGTCAATCTTGCGCTGGCTGTTCGGTTTCGACATTGAACACAGTATATCCGGACATCGCTGAAGTGCTGACTGAAACCATAAGTATGGAGTTTCATCCCAACATAATGGCAGCATCGGGAGAGCTGGCTTTAAAAGTGCTCAATGATGCCGTGGCTAATAAGAAAAGACAGTTCGTTCTTGTTGTGGAGGGAGCGGTACCCACCAATGATAAAGGTTTGTACTCCACGATGGGCGAGAAGGATGGAAAACATAAGACGGCAAGGGATTGGGTGGAAAAACTAGGTACCAGCGCTAAGTTCGTCCTAAACGTAGGAGCATGCGCTTCGTTTGGTGGTATTCCCGCCGCTGAGCCAAATCCTACCGGCGCTCAACCCGTATCCAAAATCATACCCCAGGCTACAATGATTAATATCTCTGGCTGCCCTCCGCATCCTGATTGGATTGTTGGAACCATTGCTCACGTTTTGCTCTTCGGAATGCCTGAACTTGACGAATATAATCGCCCAACACTATTCTTCAGCAAGTCCGTTCATGAACAGTGCGAGAGAAGGTCATACTTCGAAGCAGATGAGATGGCAGAAGATTTCGGTGACGAGGGTTGTCTTTTTGAACTAGGCTGCAAAGGCCCAATTGCTAATTGCGATTCCCCCATAAGAAATTGGAATAATCAGACCAGTTGGTGTGTGCAGTCCGGTTCACCATGTATTGGCTGCTGTGCCCCAACTTTTCCTGACCATGAAGGTGACGGGATTTACGCGGCGCTTCCCATCTCAAAGACCCATGGTATTCCGTGGACTAGAAAAGCTTAATTCGGTCGCATAGGAATTCACTTTTGAAATGAGTTCGCGTGGAGCGCGATAATTAATACGTAGATAGATTGCACTCAAAGATAAGGAGGATGTAGTAATGCATAAGATTACCATTGACCCCATCACTCGGATTGAGGGGCATCTCAAGATAGAAGCACAGGTCGATGGAGGTGAGATTGTTGATGCGACAACCCATGGTGAGATGTTCAGGGGATGGGAGATAATTCTTAAAGGTCGGAATCCTCTCGATGCCCAGCAGATAACCCAACGAATTTGCGGCGTGTGTCCGGCGGTACACGCGCAAGCTGCCACATTGAACCTCGATAGTGCATTAAATGTGAAGCCGCCTGAAAATGGCCGATTGATAAGGAATCTGATGCTCGGCGCAAACTATATACAATCACATATCCTGCACTTCTATCACTTAACTGCGCTTGACTTCGTGGATATAACAGCGATTCTCCAGTACAAAGGTAATGACCTGAAGCTGAATAAGATAAAGGCATGGGTGAAGAGTGAAGTGGATAGCGGTCGGGCGACAGCCGCTGCTCCATTCCTGCCCAGGTACGAAGGCGATTATATCACGGATACGGAGTTGAATATTTCAGCGATTGCTCACTATCTTGAAGCCCTCGAGATGAGACGAAAAGCCCACGAGATGCTCGCCATATTCGGAGGAAGAATGCCTCACGAGCTCGGTATTATGCCTGGTGGAGCAACTATGAAACCCACAGTGGATAAGATTACTTCCTACGCTTCAAGAATAAAGGAACTTCAGTCCTTTATCGATAATGCTTACCTCCCCGACGTCCTCGCAGTTGCCGAAGCCTACAAGGAATATTTTTCAATTGGAAAAGGATGTGGAAATCTTCTTGCTTATGGAGCATTTGAAGAAGACGTTGATGGCAAAAAGAAACTTTTCCCTGCGGGAACATACATTGATGGCAAAGTCGGAACGGTTTCGCCCGAAAAGATTGCCGAGTATGTCAAGCATTCCAAATTTTCTTCGCCAAGTGGTTTACATCCCTCGAAAGGAGAAACTGAACCAGAGCCGGAGAAAGATGACGCATACTCCTGGCTCAAATCTCCACGGTATGACAATAAGGTCGTCGAAGTAGGTCCTCTGGCGAGGATTGGAGTTACACACCTTACTAAGGCAAATGAGAAAGTTTCAAAGCTCGTGAACGATACGCTCAAGAAGTTCAACGCGGATGTTCCTGCGCTATTTTCCGTTTTAGGGCGACACGCTGCTAGAGCCATTGACTGTAAGGTGGTGGCAGACCGTTGCGCTGAATGGGTAATGCAGCTTGACCCATCAAAACCCGTTCACAACAAGGTTGAGATTCCCGAAACAGGTAATGGTATGGGCCTAACAGATGGACCGCGCGGCGCCTTGGGACATTGGATTACCATAAAGGATAAGAAGATTGAACGCTACCAATGCGTCGTCCCAACGACTTGGAACGCTAGCCCTGAGGATGACATGGGACAGAAAGGACCAATCGAGCAAGCATTGATTGGGGCAGAAATCAAAGACCCCGAGAATCCCATTGAGGCTCTGAGGGTTGTCCGCTCCTTTGACCCTTGCCTTGCCTGCGCTATCCATATGGTTACGCCTGAAGGACATACGTTGAGTAAATTCCGGGTCCTTTAGCCTTACAAAAGTTGTCGCGGAAAGCCCTGTTCCGAAAACTTTCGGAACGGGGATGAATGCGACTTTTTTTGCAAGTTGTATTATCTTATGATATAACTTGACAATGTTACATTAGATTTGGCAATTAACGACTCAGATTAGAACCAGACACCAGTCTTATGAGAGTTAACATTGTTAAGATAATATCCATCAAATTACTCTTTAAGCACTTTAGACACTTTAGGCGCTTTCTTTACTATGACCAGAGATGAGTTGCATATCAAACCACCTGGGAGGGTTGTGATAATGGGCATGGGTAACCTACTCCTCAAAGACGAGGGGGTAGGTGTCCACGTAATCTGTGCCCTGAAGGAAAAAAACGACCTCCCTGAAAATGTCGAACTGGTAGACGCGGGAACTGCAGCTTTAGATGTTTTGCAAATGCTAAGCGATGTGGACAAGCTCATAGTTATTGATGCTGTAAAAGGAGGATGCGAGCCTGGTACCCTTTATAAGTTCAAGCCAAGCGATATTCGCTCTGCGAACAGAACCATTACATCTCTACACCAGTTAGGTCTTATCGAAGCTTTGAGCATTGTAGAGAGACTCGGCAAGGCCCTCAATGATGTTACTATAATTGGTATTGAACCGAAGGAGATAGAAATTGGATTGGAGCTGTCATCGGAAATTGCAGAAAAGATTCCCAAAATCATTCAGTTGGTAAGGGAGATGATTATTTAAAAAGTGCCTGAAGTGCCTACGAGTTTGCTGAACTCCATTAGGAGTGTTATATTTATAATAGACCAGGGTAGCGTCGGTTCCTAACCGACATGGAACCGTCCGCTACCCGAAATTGTGAAGTAAATTAGTTGAAAGAAATGTAATGATTGAACTCGATTTTTCCATAGAAACCCTGGCTAATGCGCGAGCTTTCTTGCAATTGGAAATGCGCAGCCAATGGATATACCGTCTTCTCCTTGCGCGATTGTACTATGCTGCCCATCATTTACCACGACTATTATTGCGCAGTGTAGGATTAGCGCCTGAGCAATGGCGTCGGGATGTACACCATCGAGTATGGAGCGAGTTACGACAACATTATGTGAACATCGGTAGAATGAATATCCGAACTTTAAACATCTTAGAGAGACTGCGACGGCGCAGAATTCGGGCAGATTATGAATTGCACTTCGTCATACGTGACGAATATATGGACGAGGCAGTGGTTCTTTTTGCAGATTACCTTAACGCATGCCAACAAATTTTGGGGGTGACGTAAATGGATTTGGAAGAGTTTACTACGAACTTGGTGAAGGAAGAGTTTGGCGGGTACATTGTGGATTTGAGATTCTCAGGGCCCTACGAAGACGAAGACCTTGACGTCGATGTCATTTTGAAGGAAAAACCGGTTGATTCCGAAGAAAGGATGCTTAATGTTTTCCGCATCTTGCTTGATGAAGATTTAGATGTTTTAATTGATTACATCGTCGATGATGAACTTGGGCAAAATTGTTAGGTATGTAAAATAATCTTACATTATAGTCATGCACGAAATGTCTATTGTTGCATCTATCTTAGAAACCGTCTTACAAGAGGCGGAAAAATATCATGTTAATAAGGTAAAGTTGATTAAACTCAGGGTGGGCAAATTACGGCAAATTATCCCTGAAACTCTCCAATTCTGCTACAGTATCGCTACGCAGGGAACGATTGCAGATGGGTCTGAAATGTTCATTGCTCAGACACCAATTGTTGCCAAGTGCAAACGATGCGGGAAAAGTTTTGAAGTGGATAATTATTTTTTTATTTGCCCTGACTGCAACGTTGCGGATGCTGAAGTAATATCAGGGGATGAGCTGATTCTCGAAACGATTGAAATGGAGGAATCACTCCCCTCTCCACAAGCTTGTGGAGAGGGGCCGGGGGTGAGGTATG